>NZ_JBVAYD010000005.1:0-131242 GCF_055413445.1 Lacticaseibacillus sp. 22
TTAGATACCAGTAGGCATACCCGATATAAAAAGCAGAATTTCCAGCATCAATATTAAGAAAAGTAAAGACTACAAAAATGAGTACAGTGACGACCATACTGGTAATTTGATCAGGGAAATAAGTTCTAACTTCGGCCAGATATCGAGAAAATTCGGCTTTAAATAAATGTATGATCAAGTCTTCCACTCCCTTTCTCGATCAAAAGACTAAACGTAAAAGTTCGTCAAGCGACGGATAACGATTTTGCACCGCATGAACGGTAATCCCATGCTCAAGAAGCTTTTTAAGGAATTCTTGTTGATCTTTCAATGTTTTGAAAGTTGTCGTCACACGCTTTCCGTCGTCGCTTGAGTTGACGGTTATTGCATTGTTGGCTTTGAAAGAAAAATGGGATGAAACTACAACGAAACCAAAAGAAGAAAAGGTTTTTTGGAATTCTTCATAGGGGCCGAAGAATCGTACTTTCTGGTTATCGATAAGAAGGACATCATCGACAAGTTTCTCAAGAACATCAGCTTGGTGTGAGGTAAGGATAATTGTCTTGTGCAACTGCTGATTGATTTCCTTTATCTGCCTGATTAGCGTGCGGCTAGCAACAAAATCAAGTCCAAGGGTCGGTTCGTCCAAGAACAGTAAGCTGGCATTGCTGACTAAACAGGAAATGAGCGCTAGTTTTTGTTTCATTCCCCGCGAGTACTGACCAACGCGCTGGTCAATGGCAGATGAAAGATCAAACTTTTTGAAAAGTGAATTAATCTCGGAGGTTTTGCTGGCTGGAGAAATACCGCTGAGATTCAAAAAGTAGTTTATATTTTGGCGTCCAGTTAAATAGTCGTAAAGATTATCAACGGATTCAAGAACCGCTGCCATGTTACGATAAAGCGCTCTGTTTCCGTATGGGATATGCTTATTTTGAAAAGTATAATCTACAGTGCCGCTTGTTTTATCAATCAGGTTTAACAATATTTTTAATAGTGTGGTTTTTCCAGCACCATTTTTACCGAGTATTCCGGTGATTCGCCCTGCTTGAATCGAAAAACTGACATCTAAGAGAACGGTTTTGTCTTGGAATTTTTTGTTTAAATGATTCACATTAATCATGTTCATTTGTTTAATCCTTTATCATGGCGAGAATCAGTGGGACAGCCCTTCTTTTAAACTCATTTTTAGGATAATGAAATGTTCCAGACTTTCGTTTATGGGGACAACCCCCAAGCAAACTGGAAGGAAATTAGGTTAAACACTAATGGAAAAGGGATAGGGTGTTGTTTGAGTTCGTTGAGAAGTTCAGATATTTGGGATCTTCTAAATACTTTTCTGCTCATCAGTAAAAGTATTTTATCAAATATATAAAACGCTTTCAACGATATTAGCGGCGGACTGTAATTTTTGCTGATTTACAACAATAATGAAAATCAGAATTTTGATAACAACAATAATAGCGATAATGTGAAATCATGTACCGTGTTTTTAAACCTGCTGAAAAATCCAATAAGGGCGGGCTTCGTATCCAACAAGAAATGCTGGTAACATACCTGCGTGCGATGTATTTCAGCATCTTTCTAAAATATTAATTGACAATGTTGTTCAACAAATGCTAAGGTGAAAATCGCTTCATAAAGCGTAATGATTACGATTTAAGGGGCGAGATTGCTTTTATATCAACCAAGCGGGTACTAACTGGCGCTGTATATCTGTAGAAGCAATGAGTCCTTGTTGGCCGATAAAGAAATACACCATACTGCGTTGATCAGTTCGCTAGCTTTGTTTGAAAACACTGGTTAGGAACCAAGGCTACTCAGACTGAGGCGGCTTATCCGGATTGGTTGACGCTAATGAGGGGGTTATTCATGTTTGCACTTGTTTGTTTCTTGATCATGTTGCCGATGATCTTTAGTGTGCCACTGCTGTATGTCGGGATGTTGCCACGGGTTCGCCAGCAATCAGCACTTTTAACCATGAGTATTGCGTTAATGATTGCGATTGTCTGTTGGTTGGTTTTTGGTAACCGCCTGGCATTTGGTTTTGACTTATTACATGCAGCAACTTTTTCATCATTATCTGCTGGCTTGGTACAAATGGATTTTTACTTATATGCGGTTGCGATGTTGATGGGTACGATCGCTGGTAACAGGAACAGCCGCTACATGTTTGGCTTTGTTCCGGTGTGGACCGTGTTGGTGTACTGCCCGCTTGCACGCTGGCTATGGGCTGATCATGGGTGGTTGCGACAGTTAGGCGCTTTGGACTTTTCCGGCGGCATTGTCGTGCATTTGACGGCCGGGTTGACGAGTTTGGTGCTGGCAAAAGCGTTACTTCCAGGTGATCAGCCGAGTATGCCAAATGATTTTCGAACTGATTACGCGGCAACGATCATGATTCTGGTTGGCTGGTTAGGGTTTAACTTAGCCCCGGCAGGCAGTTTGAATGAGCTTGCCGGACAGGTGCTGATTAATACATTCGTGGCCGTGTTGATGGCGATAATCGGTTGGTGTTGGCTGACTTATCGGCAAAATGGTGTGGTGCAGTTAGGCGATTTGTTGAATGGCGTGCTGTGTGGTTTGGTAACCAGCACCGCTTTAGTCGGATACGTCGGGACATTGAGCATGGCCATTGTTGCTGCCGTTGCTGGCGTGATTTGTCGGCAGATGGTTTCAAAAATGCAGCATTCAAAACATTTCTATGATGCGGTAGATTCTTTTGCGATGAATGCTATCGGTGGCATTACAGGGGTTGTTGGCTTGATGATTGTCCAATTCTTTAATGGGACTCATACAATAGCGACCGCGGGGAAGTTCGCAGTGGTTGAACTTTTAGCTGTAGCGGTCGCGGCTGGGTTGACAGTTATTGGCACAATGGTTGCGCAGTTAGTTGCTAGGGCGTGTGAAGCTGGCGTAACACGGGTGATGAATCTTGACAGTGAACGGTTGAATTGACAAAGGGAGCGATTTGGATGAATCAAATGATGATTATTGGTGGTGGAGCAGCGGGCGTTGGTATCGGTATCATGTTAAAACAACTTGGCTGCAGTCAATTTCAGATTCTTGAGCAGGAAGAAATAGGCGCGAGTTTCCGGCATTGGCCAAAAGAAACGCGATTCATTACGCCATCCTTTACCAGTAACGGATTCGGCATGCCGGATTTGAATGCCGTCAGTATGGAGACCTCACCTGCGTATACGCTTGGTGCAGAGCATCTGAGTGGTTCACAATTTGCCGATTATCTTAAATTATTGGCGGATACTTACGCATTACCGATCGCTGAACATACGCGCGTTGGTGCAATTTCACCGACTACTGAAGGTTATCAACTCGAAACGAATCACGGCGTCGTGACCACCAAGTACTTGATCATGGCAGTCGGTCAGTATGCTTTCCCTAAATTAACCGATCATCCGGAAAACGTCATTCACTATCAGCAAGTGACCTCGTGGCAGGATTTGACGGGGAAAACCCAGATTGTGGTTGGCGGAAACGAAAGTGGGGTCGATGCGGCCATCAATTTGGCTACGCTAGGCCATAAGGTGCTTTTGTTGACTAAGGAAACGGGTCTGAACGCGGCATCGCCTGACCCAAGTATTCGGTTGGCACCGTACACGCGTCGGCGATTCTTGGATTTGCCAGCGGAAGTTGCTGAAAGAATCACGTTACAAGAGAAGATTGCGTTGAAGACTGTCACGCGCACCCAGGATTCCCAGTATCAATTGTGGTTTACAGACGGACGTACGATTACGACGCCGTATAAGCCCGTTCTATGCACAGGTTTTGATGCCGGCCCGTTAAAGCTATGGCCACAATTATTTGAAAATAATGATGGCGAAATTGCTTTGAATGACGTTGATGAATCAACTCAGGCGAAAAATGTATTTGTTGCCGGGCCGGATGTACGCCACGAGGATGCGATTTTCTGTTACATTTACAAATTCCGTCAGCGTTTCGGAGTGATCGTTAATGAGATCGCTAAACGGGAACAGTGGGACATCGGGGACTTTGTCAAAATCAGTCGCGCCAATAGTTTCTACCTTGATGATTGTGCAACTTGTGATGTTGCTTGTGACTGCTGAGGGAGCGGGCATTTAGAGGAGGAAGCTTTCATCTTAAGTCAGTAAAATGGCAACGCCCACTTCCATTAAGTTACTTTTGCGTCAATACACATAAAAAATAACCCTCTGAACATGTCTTCAAATGACAGTTGTTCAGAGGGTTATTTAGTTCAACGGTATTTTTAGGTTGGGATTCATTGGTGAGGTCCCAAGACGTGACATTAAGGGTGGGTAAAAATTACCGGTGGATGTAAACGTAGCTGCTGGCACCAGAGATGGTCTGGGTGTTAGGACCGGTTGGTGAGCTGAAGCCCATGCCGCCTTGAGTGATCGTAACGCTGTCGCCAGAAACAGATTGAACATAAGCAACGTGACCATAAGAGCCATCAGCTGTCCATTGGCCGCCAACAGATTGACCAGCAGCGAAGACGATGATGGAACCTGCTGCCGGGGTGTGGTTAACCGTGAAGCCGGCTGCTGCAGCGGAAGCGCCCCATTCAGCACCGTTGCCCCAGCCATTGCCTGCCCATGAAGCAACAGACTTAACGTACCATGTGCACTGACCCCAAGGATAAGTGTTACCTGAACCGCTGTAATCAGCATGGCTGCCGCTACCTGAAGCAGTGTTGCTGCTGATCACAGTAGATGAGGCACCGCTGTTGGAAGAAGTGTTGGTTGATGAGGTACCAGTCGAAAGAACACTGCTGTTGGCACTCTTATTTGAAGTTGAGCTGGTAGAACTTGAAGCAGTTGATGCAGCTGCTGTCTTCAAGGCAGCCTGGGTTGCTTTGGCTGCTTCTGATTGTTCTTGAGCAAATTGACTTTGGAGTGCAACCAATTCGTCTTTGTGATCAGCAATTTCTTTGTTCAAAGCATCTTGCTTATCGCTTGCGGTCTTTTGAAGGGTCTCTAGCTGTGACTTTTGCGTTTCAAGAGATGCTTTAGTCGAAACCAAGGTCTGACGTGCCGTTTCCTGTTCACTCTTCAAAGCGGCTAACTTATCTTTGGCGACGGTTACCGCATCCAAAGCGTCTTTGCTGGCTTGACTTAACTTGCCGACTGTCATGGTACGGGCAATCAAGTCAGATAGACTTTGTGAGTTCAACACGAAATCAATATAGACATTGCCGCTAACTGAACTGCCGGCTTTCTTTTGAAGGGAAATCAATTGATCCTTCAAGTTGTTCTTCCGGGCTGCGACGTTCTTTTGAGCAGCGGTGATTTCGCCACTCAACGATGCGATCTTGGCATCCGTTGCACTGATCTTGGCAGTGGCGTCACTGATTTCGCCATTCTTAGCATCAATCTGTTTGTTGAGGTTGATCACTTCAGTGTTAGCTGCTTCGATTTGCTTTAATAAATCGTTGGTTTCGCTCTTGTTAGATGCGATGCTGGCACTTGTGTCAGCGAAAACCGGTGTTAAGGCGCTAACAGAACCCGCTAAGGTAACTGCTGCAACCAATGTCATCATTGCTTTATTGAATTTCATGTTTGACCTCACTCTTAATTAATTAACTAAAGGCTACTTTACTGTGTCAATGTTACGTCACCATTACAGGATTGTTATGAGTTGTTCTCAATCTTCATCTGGGCGTCAAATTTGCGGCATTTTGAGCATTTAGTGGCGATTTTTCGTGAATTTTACATGAAAAAAGCAGCCGCGATCCGCGACTGCATGACAAAATTGTAAGTTACTCGTTTGATTTCAGTGCCTCGACCATATCCACACGTTGAAGTCGCCGGTGCGTAAGCCAGGTGACAATACCGGTAAAGGCCATCATCAAAAGCGTGGCTGTGAGATAACCGATCATACTAATCGTCAACGGGAAGACAACGGCCTCGGTTTCGGCTTGGAATAGAATATAGACGGTTAAAAGATTACCCAGTCCATAGCCTAACAGGATGCCGACAATGGTAAGGACGATACTTTCGCGGCTGATATACATCGTCACCTCACGATCAAAGAACCCAAGCACTTTGATGGTGGAGAGTTCGCGAATACGCTCGGAAACGTTGATGTTGTTTAGGTTATAGAGGACGACGAAGGATAAAACCGCACTAAGCAAAATAAAGATCAGGACAATCGGGTCTAACATGCCACTCATGTTGTGCAAGGTCTTTTTCGCGGTGGTGGTGAAGCTGATGCCCACAATTGCATGATGATTCAGCAGACGTTTAGCTAAGCGATCGTCCTGCTGCTGACTTTGCGGGCGCAGGCGAACGAGCAGCGAGTTTGGTGCCGACTGTTTGCCGACTAGTTGTTGATACGCCGTGGCAGAGAGATAGCCAAAATGACCGACATAGTTTTTGGCGATCCCTTTGACGGTAAAACGATGGGCTTGACCAGCCGTCGTCATCACCTTTAACCGATCACCGGTGCTAAGCTTCAATGCTTTTGCCGGTTTACTGGTAATGATAATGCCGGTACTTGGCAGGGTTAAGGCTTGGTTGGTAGACGTTGAACGCAGACTGACGTAAGGTTCAAGCTGTTTGCCGCTTGTCGGAGCAAAAAGATTAACATCGCTAATTTGGTGACCGTTGCTGCTTAATTTGGCGGTGGTACTGCTAACACTGGCGGCACTACGATAAGCACGACTTTTTTGCAGAATCGATTTGGCAGCGGTTGGTTGCTTACCATCTGCCAGTCGGACGATGGCTTGGTAATGAATCACGTCGCCATATTGTAAAGTGCCGGTCGCGGTAATGGAATCCTTTATGCCAAATCCGGTAAGAATCAAGGCGGTTCCGCCGGCGATCCCGAGAATGGTCATGACGAGGCGTGACTTATAGCGGAAAAGATTGCGGTAACTGACTTTTTGATTGAATGAAAGGCGTGACCATAAAGGGGTGATGCGTTCAAGCAGGATCCGTTTGGCGGACTTGGGCGCACGCGGACGCATCAAAGCGGCGGGTTTTTCCGTCAGTTCATTGCGCACCACGATGATCGCAGCGCCAAGAGTTGCGATTAAGGCTAATAGCAGCGACAAAAAGATCAGTGGCCATTGCAGCGAAATCACTTGCTTAAGCGGGATGTAGTTCTTATACAGGCTTAAGACGATGCGCGGGATGCTGAAGTTGCCGGCAAAGACGCCGATGATACCACCGAGTAAACCGGCTAAGGCAGCATAGGCCAGATAGTTACGGGCAATGGCCCATTTGCCATAGCCTAATGCTTTAAAAGTTCCGATTTGAGCGCGGGCTTCTTCGACCATGCGACTTACGGTGGTAAACGTGATTAATGCCGCAACGAGGAAGAAGAACACGGGAAACACATTGGCGATGGCAGCGATACGATCGGCTGAACCGCCATAATCCCCGAAGCCCGGTAAATCATCGCGGGTTTGCCATGTGAGACTAGTGGCCAGTTGGTGGCGGGCCGTTGCGGTTGCTTGCTTTTTGAACCCTGCTTGGTAAGTTTTGACTGTTTCCGCCGCTGTTGCCGCTGCTGCGGTGGCAGGCATCCCAGCTGCAACTGCTTGATTAGTGGTCTTGGTTATTGCCGCTTGGGTCATTTTAGCTTGGATGGTCTTGGCTAAATCTGCTTGCGCCTGCGCTTTAACGCGTTGCTTGACCTGTTTCATTTTCGCAGTTACGGCGTCTTGATAGGCTGTGCTGAAAGTGTCGCGGGTTTGCAAGTTTGGAAAGCGGATGTTGAGCTGCGAGGCAACAGGCAGGTTCATTTGCTGATCGGGGATATACGCAAAATAACGGACCGTGCCATCCCCGATATTTGCCGACCCGCGGCTAGTGTCTTCGATATAGGCCGGTGAGTCAGCAAAACCAGTGATGGTATACGTTCGGTCCTTAAGCCCGCTGCTACGTGCAAACGTGTAATGCTGGCCGAGTCGATAGCCGCTCTTTTTAGCAACGGTGTCTAGCACGATTTCATTACGGTGCGTGGGGAGGCGGCCACTGGTGAGGTGGAGGCGATTGATTGTGGCCGTTTTTTGATAGCCGTATAAAGCGACAACATCACTTGAGCGGCCACCGATTGCATATTTGAATTTAACCGCTTCGGCTTGGGTTCCCTTGACTGACTGTGCCGCTTTGACTTGGGCAGAGCTGACGCCAGTAGTTGCCAGCAGTTGGGCATCGGCGAGGTGATCGGCTTTGACGGTCGTATTCAGCGAGTCTTTAAGGGCGGGACCCGTGGCTTTAACGCCGACAAATAAAAGCACGCCAAGCATAATAATGATGACAATCGCAATGAAGCGGCCGAGTGAATCGCGAATGTTACGCCAAAGATTTTTAGTTAATGGTTTCAAACTGATCACCTACCACTCGATGTCCGCTACCGGTGTCGGTGCCGGCTCGTCGTGAATGCTGCGAACCCGGGCATCATTGATCTCAACAACCCGATCCGCCATTTTGGCAATCGCGGCATTATGGGTGATGATCAAGACGGTTTTATGGTCTTTGCGGCTGGCATCTTGCAACAGCTGCAAGACCTGTTTTCCGGTTTTGTAATCCAATGCGCCAGTCGGTTCATCACATAAAAGCAGTTTCGGATTCTTTGCCAAGGCTCGGGCAATGGCCACCCGTTGCTGCTCGCCACCGGAAAGCTGCGAAGGAAAATTATCCAGCCGGGCGCCTAAGCCGACTTGTTTAAGAACCGTGGTGGGATCCAATGCATCAGCGACAATTGAGCCAGCCAGTTCAACATTTTCCTTAGTCGTCAGGTTAGGAATCAGATTATAAAACTGGAAAACAAAACCGACATTGTGCCGTCGAAAAGCTGTCAATTGGCGATCCGAAAAAGTTGCGATATCCGTCCCGTCAATCCAGACTTCACCTTCTGTTGGAGAATCCATCCCGCCTAGAATATTCAGCAATGTCGATTTACCGGCACCGCTGGGACCAAGAATGACCGTGAGCTTACCTTGATCAGCCGAAAAATTAATATCGTGGTTGGCGGTGATGACGGTTTCGCCCATTTGGTAACGTTTTGATTCATGTTTTACTTCGATATATGCCATTGTGACCTCCTGAAGGGTGTTGAGATAGTTCGCGCTTGAGTCAAGCCTGCGCTCAACACGTTGTTCATTTAATAACATTATGTTAGATTAAAACCAGTCGTTCAAGCACAGAATCCGGATATCTGTTGTTAAATGAACACGTTGTACAGATCATGTTGGTTTGGAGGTTATGATGACAGGTATAAGCAATAATCGGCGAGTACAATATACTGTGAGCCAGTTTAAAGCGGCGTTGTTGCAAATTCTGGCGACAAAATCGCTGGATGAGGTGACGGTCACTGAGATTTGTCGGCAAGCGGATCTGAATCGAGGTACCTTTTATTTGCACTTTGCGTCACCGCTGGCATTATTTGAACAAATTGAAACCGATTTATTAAATGAAATTCAACCGTATCTCAGTGTTAAAATAGATGACATGACCAAGATGCTAGTTCCGATTCTCAAGGTCATCACACAGCATCCGCAAGCGGCCACGATTATTCTGACCAACCCGGATAGTACGGTGTTGGAGAAAATTGTCCGCCCGATTCAGACGCAGACGCAAGCACGCTATCAGGCATGGTACCGTGAAGCCGATCCAAAACAGCTCGCTTATTACTACGCATTTTTCGTGCAAGGGGCGGAGGGCGTGTTAACGATGTGGTTGAAACAAGGGATGAAAGAATCACCGGAACAAATTGCGAAGGTGATCGAAAATGTGGTGACAAAAGGAGCGCCGCATTGAGCGAGAGCCGTCAAGCGCTAGTTAATTCATTAATTAGGAGAAAGAAATGCAAAATGTAAAATTAATCGCCAGTGACATGGACCAGACATTGTTGACCAGTGAAGGGACACTACCACCGCACTTTGATCGTTATCTTCGGCGCCTCAATCAAGCCGGGATCGAATTCGTGGCTGCCAGTGGTCGGCCGCTATACACCTTGCAGGAAACTTTTCCGCATTTTACTAAGCAGATTTCATTGGTTTGCGATAATGGTGGATTGGTCGCCTCGCATGGTCAGATCATCGGCAAGAGTTTAATTCCAGCCGCAGCGTATCGCGAGATTGTGGCGTTTATCTGTGACAAGACCGATGGCGTTCCCGTCTTATGTGCCTTGGATGCTGCCTATATTAATGCGGCAGATGGCCAGTATGCCCCGGCGCTATTGCCGTTTTATCATCAACTAAAAAAAGTGCCTGATCTGATGGCGGCTTCCTTGGAAGTGGACAAAGTGACGATTTACTTCCCTAATGCCGATAGTCGTGCCAATGCGGAACGGTATTTCCGGCCGGCTTTTGGCCAAAACTACACGGTTCAAGTGAGCGGCGAAACATGGTTGGATATTCAGAATCTGGGGGTGAATAAGGGTCGCGGCATGCGCATTTTAAGCCGCCATTTTGATATTCCAACCGCACAAATGATGGCATTTGGCGATTATGATAATGACATTCCGATGTTAGAGACGGTCGGTTACAGTTACATCATGGCGAATGCGACTCAAGGGATGGCGCAGCACGCGAAGTATCGGACGCGCAGTAACGATGAGTTCGGGGTCTTGCATGTGATGGATCAAGTGTTGCAGGCGCAGGAAGGCTAGTAACAAATATGGCGGAGATTTTGATTCGTGTGGTGATCGGGTTTTATGGTTTTTTGATGCTGCTCACAATCTGGCAAGCGGGAAAAACGAACCAGAACGCCTCGTACTTAAATCAGCTATTCGCACTGGCCGCTACGCTAGTCCTGACAGCGGCTGTTATTCCTGACAAATTCAGTGCTTTGGTCATACTTTTGATCGGGTTATTAGGTCTATCAGCGGTATCGTGGTTTAATGGCATCCGATTGTATGGCAAGCCGCATATGAAGCATCATCTGATTAGGTTAGTCGTTCACTTAATCTTATTTGGATTAGCAATGTGGTTGCTGTGAGCGTGATGGCTTTTTGTGCAACCAAGGTCAATGCAGGTATAAAAATACAGGGAGTATGATGTGTTCTCACAATACTTCCCTGCAAAATCGTGATTACAAGCTACACGCCGCCAGTACTCGCTAAAGTTCATGCGGCGTTTTTGCTTGCCCGGATGAACGATAGGACTAGGGAGACTACGAAAAATCAAAGATAAGCCTGCGCAAATAATTTTGCTGCCAGCAGGAAGGCCAGTGCTGCAATAATGACGCGTAATAATTGAACCGGTAAGCGGCGGGCGATGATCGGGCCGATGTAGCCGCCGATGAAGAGTCCGATGCCAAGCGGAATGACCATTAACCACTCGATTTTAGTGGTGAAAGCATAAATGACGGTGGCAATGGCGTTAGCTGCAAATCCGGTCAGATTCTTCATTGAGTTGGAGACAATAAACGGCTGGTCAACTGTCAGGGTTAAAGTTGCCAGCATGACGACACCGGCAGCAGCGCCGAAATACCCTGCGTAAGCACCGGTTACGAAAATAACAATGGTCTGTGCAGCTTCTTGGCGAAAGGTTAAGGTTTTCACCGGCTCGCCTGGACGATGCTCCTGGGTCGGCAGTTTACCACTGAATAAGAGTAAAAGTCCCGCAGCGATGATGAAAAACGGCACAATCTTTTCAAATGTCGAAGCCGGTGCAATCAATAGAAGAGCACTACCGAAAATACTACCGAGTGACACAATCAGAATCAGACGCCAAAGAAATTTACCGCGGCCGCGCAGTTCCGGCAGTGAGGAGACGGCTGAACCAACCCCAGTGAAGACGAGTGCCGCTGTATTGGTGACGTTAGCAATGACTGGTGGCACGCCGATTGCGAGCAGGGCTGGATACGAGACCAGTGAAGCTAACCCTGCTAACGTAGCAGTGAGGCCGGCACCGATCCCGGCAACCAGTAAAAAGGCAAAGATCGAAAAAGTCATAGTTGCTGCTCCTTCAGGAATTTGTATGAATGTCAGCCAACATAGTGCGCAACACCATGTATCAGGATTGCATAGGTACTTATAAGCTGGCAAACATTGCTAGTCTCATCATACGCTAAAGCACGACTATTTGGGGGTATGATAAAAGGTAAAGAAGGGACAGATGCACATGTTTGAAAATAGCAAAAGCCGGCTTGATGCCATTTCGGATGGCGTATTCGCGGTTGTGCTGACATTGATGGTATTAGATATTAAAGTGCCCAAAACGCTGACCAAAGTGGACCTTTACGCAACCGGGTTTTCTGTCGTCATTTACTTTATCAGTTTTGCGGTGGTCGGTCAGTACTGGATCTTTCACCAAGAACTTTTGCACACTGTTCAGCAGCCAAGCACCAATTTTTTGGTATTGAATTTTTTCTATCTTGTGTTCATCTGTTTAGTGCCGTTTGCAACCAGTTTTATCAGTGACCATCCAGGTAGCCGTATTAGTGCGACATTATTTGCAGTTATTATCTTTATGGTTGATCTGTTTCAATTTATTTTGTTCCGATTAGTCATTGGCGAGCGACCGAAAAAAGAAAATTTAAATGCTCATGATTGGGAGGAATATCGCGCTGCGTCACTAATGGTACTTGTTGCCGTTATTTATATTCTTGTAGGTTTACTGTTGCCCAAGTGGATTCTTGTTGTGATTGCGCTCGGTTTAGGCGCCCGAACGTTGAATAATACCATTGGACATCGACTTCAACATCAAGGCAAGACTCAATAAAACGACGCCTTTATAACCATATATTTTTACCAAACTAAAGATCGCCCCAAACCATCTGATGAGGGTTTTGCTAGGATCATCAAATGGCCGATTTTTTACGTTGCGTAAGTCTGTGATACGATGAGGCAGAAACGAGGTAACTACGAATGCATGGCACAAAAGGATTACTGACATTAAAATTGGTTCAGGCACAAATGACTAACGTAAATGCAGTCCAACATTGACACCTATAAAGGAGCGATTTCATGACGATTCAAGATAAGATGCATCAAGGGGCGTTGTATCAACCGATGAATGCAGATCTGCAAAAAGAACAGCTGGCGGCAATTGATCAGCTGGCGATTTACAACCAGATTCCGGCGAGCCATCAAGCAGAACGATTTGCCCAACTCAAAAAAATGTTCGCTGAAATTGGCGCTAAAAGTTATATTGAGGCACCGTTTCATTCAAACTTTGGTGGGGCGCATGTTCATTTTGGCAGTGGTATCTATGCTAATTTTAATCTGACCTTGGTGGATGACACCCATATTTACGTGGGCGATCGCACCATGTTCGGGCCAAACGTGACATTGGTAACTGCGACTCATCCGATTGATCCAAGTCTGCGCGAACAAGGCTATCAATATAATAAGCCGATTCATGTGGGCCGCAATTGTTGGTTTGGCGCCAATGTCACGGTGATGCCCGGGGTTACCATTGGCGATAATACTGTCATCGGCGCTGGCAGCTTGGTCACTAAGGATATTCCGGCCAATGTTGTTGCATTCGGTTCACCTTGTCATGTGGTTCGAAACATTACGGAAGAAGACCGAAAAACTTACGATCACGGTAAGCCAATTGACCTGTAGCGAGGCTTAGTCAGCCCAGGTTACTTCCGCAAAGCTCAAAATAAAAGTTTTGACGGCATAACGATTCAGCCGAGCAGTCGTCTGCTTAAGTTCCGCCTGCGAAACAGGGGAGGGCTTGACGTAATAAACCGTTCCTTCATCGTCATGACTATATGCAGGGGCATAAGCATTTTCAGAAGAACGCTGAATGCGGGCGCAAAACGCACTCTGAAAATAACCGTTCATTAGCAGCTTTGTCCTGACAGCCATTGTCGGGATTAGATGGCCAATGACGAAAAGCCCGATGATGGTATAAATAATTGTCGCAAGTTTCTGATTAAGTGTCATCTTTTTTAATTTGGTCATAGGTTGTCCTCGCTAGCATGATTTTAGCGGCTTGATCGAATAGGAAAACCGGTTGTGAAAGCAACAAACGATGATATAGGTATGTAGTGGTCGACTAATAAGTGTCAAGAGAGGCACATGTTTAAAATAGCGCCAACTCGAACTGG
Organism: Lacticaseibacillus sp. 22; assembly: GCF_055413445.1. NCBI lineage: Bacteria > Bacillati > Bacillota > Bacilli > Lactobacillales > Lactobacillaceae > Lacticaseibacillus > Lacticaseibacillus sp. 22. Next base: position 13,992 of record NZ_JBVAYD010000005.1, read on the forward strand.
CATCAAGGCGAAGTTTTTTGGTCTAAAAATTTTAACGCAAAATGAGCATAGATTGGGAAAAATCACTCGTCCAGTCCCAGCACTCGGCCCTACCAGTGCTATGATAAAAGCAACTGAAAGGAAGCGTGTCTATGAATCAGTTTGTGAACCATTTGAGTTGTACAGCATTGCTTGTTGGTAAGAAGGCGTCGGTTGATGGCTCGACGATGATTGCCCGCAATGAGGATGCGGCAGGCGGGATTAATCCGAAGCGGTTTATCGTTGTGAAGCCGGATGAACAGCCGCAGCGGTATGTGTCAACGTTTAACGGTTTTCAGTTGGACTTGCCGCAGACCCCGCTGCAGTATACCTGTACCCCAGTTGCCGACACGAGCGATGGTACTTGGGGTGAGGCCGGGATTAACAGCGAAAATGTTGCCATGAGCGCTACGGAAACCGAGTTCACAAACACCACGATGCTGGGGCTGGATCCACTTGAGCCAGATGGTATCGGTGAAGAGGCTATGCTGACGGTGGTATTACCGTATATCCATAATGCCCGAGAAGGGGTGCAGCGGCTTGGCGAATTAGTGACGAAGTATGGCACCTGTGAAAGTAACGGCATTGCCTTTTCCGATGCTGATGAAGTCTGGTATTTTGAAACGGTTGGCGGCCATCACTGGGTGGCTGAGCGGATTCCTGATGATCGTTATGTATTGGCGCCGAATCAAACGGGGATTCAGGAGATTGATTTTGACGCACCGGATGATTTCCAGTACAGTGCCGACTTGAAGGCTTTTGCTGAAAAGTATCATTTGAATAAAGCGAAGAAAGGCTTTAATTTCCGCGATATTTTCGGTGAAGATACGCAGGCGGATCATTTTTATAATACCCCCCGTGTCTGGTATGCCCAGAAGATGCTGAATCCTGAAGTTGACCAGGATCCGGAAAGTCGGACCATGCCATTTAGTCGGGTTCCGAGTCATTTGCTATCGGTTGAAGATGTGGCGATGGTTTTAAGCAGCCATTATCAAGCAACCGAGTTTGATCCGTATGGGCAGACAGGGACGGCCGAAACGCGGCATCGTTATCGGCCAATCGGGATGAATCGTAACCAGGAAATGCATATTTTGCAGATTCGGCCGAACATGCCTAAAGCCCATGCGGCGATTCATTGGCTGGCAGAAGGCGTCAACATTTTCAATAGTCCGGTGCCGTTTTTTGCCAACTGCACCACGACGCCCGAGAATTTCCAGTACACCCCGACTGATAAAAGTTCGACTGACAGCTTCTATTGGCTGAATAAGTTGATTGCTATGGTGGCGGATCCGCTGTTTGCCGAACATAACTGGGATGCCGAAGTGGCGGTTTCGGAAAGTCGCAAGTTCGGATTTGCGGCCGGTCGCGCGGCAGTGGCCAAAGGAGACGCAGGGTTTGCAGACGTCAAGCCTGAAGATCTGCCAGCGTGGCATGACGAATTGAATGCCGAAACTGCAGCCACGATCACCAACGACCTCCAATATTTGCTGCATCAACTGGTTTGCATCCGCGCAGAAAAGATGACGCCGACTTTTGAAAAAGGCGGCGAACTATAGCGCTAATCTGACACACTTTGAAAAAATTGAATGCCCGGTCACACTGACGGATTTTCATCAGTGCGGCCGGGCGTTTATAATGGTCAAGAAATCTATCAAGAGAATGGAAAGAAGGTCTTCTCATTAAGAATACAAAAACAGAACGCTGGATCGGGTTGATTGTCGGCTTGATATTAAACGCAGCGGGTAATGGACTTTGTATCGTTGGGGCGATGGGAAGTGGTTTGTGGACCGCCGCGGCGATTAATCTCAATGACTGGCAGGGATGGAATATCGGTGCGGTTTTGTTTACATTCGGCGTGCTCAATGCCATCTCCAACTTAATTTTGATTCGACAGTGGGACTGGCCACGATTCATCGGTGAGGTTATTTATACGCTGTTCTTCAGTTACTTTGTCAATGTTTTTACGTGGCTATTTACTTGGCTGGGTCTGGGAAATTGGCCTGTCATCGCCCGAATCTTTGTTTCCTGCTTTGGCGTTTTCTGCTTTTGTGTTGCGATTTCGCTGTATCAACGCGCGAATATCATCATGCATCCCAATGACGACACAACCAATATTTTGCGCTTCCTGTACTTTAAGGGTAATGCCACAGCGTCACAGTTAACCGATTTCATTCCACCGATTATTGTCACCGCGATTGCTTGGGCGGCGACTGGCAAACTGTTAGGGATTAATATTGCCACATTATTCTCGTTTCTTGGCAATGGTGTCATGATTGCGTGGGCTGACGAGCATATTTGGCCGCAACTGCAACATAACTTTAAGGTTAAAGCTACTCGATAGAAATGACGAGATGTGGCGACGAGGGTTAACTTAATCCAAATAGCTTTTATGGATTAGTCAACTCTAAAGATTTGTATCAGAAGATTTGATTTTAAGCAAAAATGGTTCTAAATTGGCATAGAATTTTGAGTACAGAGGGAGTTACACAGTTTTTGGCACTTATTGTTGCTGATTTACAATCACGTGATTAAGCACGGCAACATCACAACAGTTTTTCTCTGAGTTTGTTTTTGTTACAACTCTAATTTTACGTTCACACCAAGAAGTTTCGGGATTTAAAGTAAGATTATATAGTTTGCTTAATTTAATGTAACTGATCTTGCTTTGTTTAAACACGGGAGATCTCCACAACGATTGGTGTAATTGGAGGCTGGATGAGGTCTACTGCATTATACGCTGAGTGACACAGCTTGCAATGATTTAGGGAGAAAATATGGATTACATTTATATCGTGCCACACGTACTTGTGATGTTAGTTTTTTCTATCACGTTAAGAATTAAGAATGAAATGTTTAAAAAAGAGCGAATAGAACGAATAGCGACATTTAAACGGATTGACTCTGACGGGGGTGTCGGCATGGAGAAAGACGGTGATGAGAGTTTGAACACGCTCGTTGGTCGAAATTTGTATATTGAAAGAATGATGAATTCTCAAATGATTGGGAGCTATTTGGCCGTCATTTTCTTTTCTGCAGGGGTTATCTATGGGAACACATCTACAGGGCTTCTTCTTTTACCAAGTATCGGGGTCTTCCTCCTCTTTGCTAATGTGATTTTTCTGGGTGAAGAACAAGTTTTCCGCGTCATCAAGCAGAGAAAATTGGAAAGACTCTCGGAAAGGTACCCAAGCTTAATGCGTGTTCGAAAGGTTGGGTCAAAATGGTATTATCGCTACCTTTTACTGCTTGTCGTAGTTGGGGGACTCAACTTCGCTATATTTTATGCTGCTGCCGTTGTCTTCTACTAAAGCGTTGAATCAGTCGCTTCTCGGAATTTGATGCCTATTGGAACCCGAATGCTGTTGTGGAACAAGTAAGTAAAACAGTTCCGAGTCGTGCCAATCTCGGGCCGGATGGAGTGAGAGTGCGGAACTAGAGCGGTGCTGGCAAAAACCGAGTCGCTGTGTTGTTTCGTCGGATGAGCCTATTTGGTCGCTATATCAGTCTCAACGGACACTTATCTTGACCTGTATCGACTTACATAAGCAATGCTTGATACGGAATTGTATACTTCATCTTGGAATATTCGTCAGAGAGAGTCTATAGTGATGAGATCGGGAGTGACTAAGGTATCACTGAATCTGAGACGGTTCTAGTCAGAACAACGTAATTTTGTCACAGTAAAAAAGGCTTTCAGATTTTCCTACCAAGATACTTAAATGTGTTTTATCTGAGTGATTCTGAATTTTTTAGCCGAGGGCAGAAAATGTTTAAGGAAAGGAATATCAAAAATGAATGTCTATATACCCTTTATTGAGATGGTTTGTATCTGGGTGGGCGCTTCTACAATTATTTCAATTCTCAGAGGAAAACAGAAAAACAAGTTACTCCAAGAAGGCAAATATACAAATGAAAGTTACTCAGAAGCTAGAAAGAAGATGCAGGAGCTTACCACAAAGGCGTCAAATCAGCTTTTTAATCGTGCTTATAACATCATTATTGTTTGGTATTTTTTCATCGTTGTGTTTTCGTTGGGAGCAATAACGGCGAATTTTTCAATTGCGCCGGTTATTTACTTAATTGATGCGATCTTCCTTTTTGCTTTTGCAGTTATTAATCTTGGTGCATCATATTATACTCAAAAAGTGAGGAGAAAAATAAATACTGAGCTACCAGAAATTAAGTGTGCGGTGAAGATACTACTTTTTATTTTTCGGGATTTTGGCACGGCGTTAGTATTTTTGGTTTCTTATTTGCAGGCTTAAGCTGACTATATAAGTGTTGCATAGCGTTCATTTGGAATGTTTTTGTCAGCGTTTTTTACATGAATGATATTGGTTTGCTACATGAAGAGGACAGGTCATAATTCTATCTAAAATTTTGACGTTGATTAAAACGCGAAAACTGGGGTGGAATAAACTATTAAAAATAGTTCCAAACCTCGCAAAACTGCACATGTAATTTCAATGCGCTGTCACAGCGTTCCAGCCCCAGCTGGCCAGAGATTGCGAGGGTTGGCACGGCCTAGAACGCTTTTGTCGACCGATTTTTCAATAATTCGGCGTTTCAGAGGGTACACTGCACGGTCAAAAATTGTGGTGCGGCCTCAAAAAAAAAGGCACGCCAGCTCTCGTCGGTGTGCCTTCCTTTTTAAACCTTGACCTAGTCAGTCAACTGAAACATCTTAGGAATCGAAAGAGAACCTCACATAAAGAATATTTCCGACTTAACTGCATCTGTATATTTATTTACCTGTTAATCGTCTATTTGGTCTTTTTCCCCTTTAATGCCGCGCAGGAACGTTCCTACAGCCCCGCGGTCTACGCCTCTAGATATACTTGGTGAGTAATAGATAACCTCATCGTTAAGACGTTGGAAGAACAAGCCTTTTCGTCCATACAAGTTATAAAAATAGACAGTTCTTGGAAATGTGCTTTTTGACCAGATCAAATGGTAGGTCTTGCCTTCTAAATGAACTATCGTATCATGCTCATTCCAAAACTGGATAACGTTAGTCTGTCCAAACGTAGAAAGTGATGTTTGATGGACACTCATATTAAACAAAAACAGGCTAACATAGATACAAATATAGGTTAAAATAACTTGTAGTCGAGGTCGCTTTACCTGTTTAGAATTTAGACGGATTTCCCACAGAGTCAGAGCTAAAAAGAGACTAAACATACTTAGACCTAAGATAGTCTGAAACATCGTCCAATTTGCAAAGGCAAGTGACAGGAAAAAAAGCACAAGAACTATCGACATTGCATATAAGTGTCTCCAGTAAACCATCAAAATCGCTTCCTCTAGCAAGTTTCGTGTTCAGTCTCACAATTTATTTTCATTAATGTTCCAAGTGACCCTGGATCATATTTTTAAATACGCTTGCTGCCATCGTTGCTTGATCAGGCGAATACGAGACTTCGAATTTATCCTTGAAAGCATTCAATGCATTGCCAAACTCAGCCGTCTGAGCCAACTCTCCATCGGGATTTAAAACTCGAAGTGCATCTGACTCAATTTTATCATGATTGCCGGAGAACCGGTTTGATACATATTGATTAAAGCGTTCTGTATTCCCCTTGTTGTTGTAATATCTGTCAATAATCGAATACAGGGAGGCATTCCCATTTTTTAAGCTGGCATAGATATTGACTGCATCCGCATCAGCTAACAAGTCGCCTACTCCAAATGAGCTTTTTCCCTTTGATGCATCTTTGCCAATATGATCTTCCATTGCAACAAGTAAGTTGGCATATTTATCAGCCGACTTAATTGAATCCGAAATCCCGGTCAATAAATCTCCTGCCCATCCAGCAAGATCTTGTGTCCCAGTTGCTGAAACGGCAGCATTAAAATTCAATAAGCTAGCTAATGCTGCAATCATATGAATGAAGTCGGTCTTAATTCCTGTCGCAGTATCGGTCAATTCTGGAAAATCATCGTCGCTTGTAATATTCCATTTTTTGTTTTCATTGTATATCCATGTGTCATTCAGTGCCCCAGTCATAATTGTCCATGGTAAGCTTGCATACCTAAACTGCCGATACAATTGGCAAATTAAACGTGCTGCCATCAGTGAATCTGGCACAGTGTTACCATTTTTATCCATATTCTTGACAAATGAATCGGCGTCATCTTGTACCTTTTTCAGGTAGTTAAAGAACTCTGTATTTACCTCTTTCACAGATGAACTAACATGCGAAACTCCTTGATCTTTGCCCGGGCTTGCATCTTGGTCAATGCTAATGCCATATATTGGGTATTCTACGAACTGATCGAATGCCCAATTACTTGGCATCTTAAATCCTAGGTTACCGCTCCAGCCATATTCTGAGCACTTGTTTTTTGCGATTTCATAAAGAGTGCTTTGACGGCGATCCTCAAAAAAACCGAACCAACAAGGTGGCGTCGGTTCGGTTTTCCATCAGTCGCGCTTAACGACAAGCTTAATTGAGAGGTGGTTCTTATGGTAAAGGACTATAAAGTGGTCTTTTAAAAGATAAATTGAGGTAAATAATAAGGTGTGACAGAACTAGGTATGCCATTGGTTACCGCAAGAATTGTAAAGCCGTATACAATCAGCATAAACATGATGAGCATAAACAAGTAGCTTTCTCTTTGTCGTTGCAAGATGCTTGATGGCGTCCAGAGTAAGTCATCTTTGTTATTACCTTGACTAATCAACGTTAAGAATTGGTTATATTGATACCACCAGATTATTGCTGCTAGAGTCCCAGCGACACTTGCGCAAATTAACATTGAATTTCTGACACTGTCTGATTGACTCAGGAACCAAAGATGAGTCAGGTTGACGGGAACAAGTTTGAAAAATAGGCCAAATTGGATACCCAGAGCACAGGCAATAAGCAGAGTAGTTGTTATCAACAATACAGTCGAAATGGTTCTTAACGTTTTGAGTAAACGATGTTGCATATAGACTGTTTTGAAGTAAGAACTGCGTGAGCGGTCGATCTGTTTTTTTGACATGTGCGGATGTTTTTCTTGTTGAAGGGAAATAACTCTTTCGTTTCCAACCTTGATGATTCGTATTGGCATTAGAAAAACAGTGATAAGAAAGAGCAAGATAATGAGCAAAATAAATTCCCCTTTTTAATTGAATTCAGGCTAATCCAAGAGCCGCTAATACTGCTTCGCTACCACCTGATGCTCCGGCTGCCGCTCCTAGTCCACCTGTAATCCAGAGTAAAAGTCCAAAAGCAAGTACTGTCAGCGCACCCTTTCCAAGGGTATTTAATATTTTTCCCCAGTCAATATAATTAGTTGTTGGCCAATCATACGTTTCAGGATTAAGCTCTAGTTTTATAGTCAAGGAGAGCTGGTCTGTAAGTGTTTTGCCGTTTAGTTCTGAGATGTTAAAAATAACTGATAACGAAATAGCTCCATTTGTCGCTATCTCAGTCTCAACCGACATTTTACCTGAGTCGATTTGCGTAAGCAATGTTTGGTGTGAAATTGCATCTGAAAGAAAATGAGTGACTTGGTTATTTACACCAATGTTACTAAGAGATGATATATAGTTTGTCCAGTCAATATTGTCCAATTTGTGATTTTGAATTTTTATGATTGAATAATCATCCGGGGTATGGAATTCTTGATCTAACTCAATGCTGATTAAAAGACCTTTGACATCAAGGATAGTTAAAGGAACATTGAAATCCCAACTAACCAGCCCAAGAAAACCCATTAAATAGTTCTTAGCCCACTCAATAGATTTTGAATTGCCAGGATCTTTTGAAGTGTGAGATACACCTTTGTCTTTGCCGGACGATGAAATTTGGTCAATATCTGTGCCGTAAATAGAATATTCTGTAAATTGATCAAACGCCCAATTTGTTGGCATCTTGAATCCTAAGTTGCCACTCCATCCATAGGACATATTTGCTACGAAGCTATACCGAATTCCAATCTTCTCGGCGTGCAGACAAACATTTCGCGTTCCATAAACACCTGTATTGTAAATTGATTGGCTAAGAATGTTTTGAATGGCTTTAATGTAAGGAATAACCGTCCCGTCAATATCGCCTTCTTGGAAATCAACATCTACGGCGAAATAGATGACAGTTCCAGCTGGTAGTTCTAGGTTTAGAGCAGTCTTGATAGCCGTTTGAGCATCTTTCTGGCCTTGACTCGCAGTGAAGTAAGTTTCAACGTATCCACCGTCTTCGTAAATTGGAAAGAACTTCATACCGCCATCAAGAATCGTTTTGATTTCTGTTGGGGTTAGGTTCTTTGGTTTAAAGTCAGTACCGACTGTGCCTGTTAGATAACGACCGACAATGCTAAAACCGTAGTCTCGAAAATGTTTAACATCTTCTGCGGTCAATTGCGTTGCTGTGTCTAATGCGATGGAATCACGACCGGTATCACCATTGCTGGTAACTAGGCCCTTAATAACAGTGTAGTCAGCGATGCCGGAAGTTTCGTTAGGGTATTTCATAAACTTCCGGAAGCGAATGATGCTGGTGGCGACGTCGCTTCCAAAGCTTTCACTGAAGTCACCGCTGTACATGCTATTTAAATACAAACCATATTTGACGATCTTGACTAACAGGCCGGTTGATCCGACTGATAGCTGGACGTTCTTTAATGCAGCATTGGTGGCATCACCGAAATTACCGTTTGCAACATCAGCGGAGATACTCACGGCTCGCTGTAAGGCGTAAATCAAACCAACATTTGGCTGACTAAAATTGAAATAATTGAAAGATCCGCTACAACTTTGCATATTAGATTTCGGTTGCAACCCGCTTAGTAAATAGTACACTAACATTAATATACTAAAAGCGGAGGGAACAGGATGAATGATGAGCTGACGATTCGAAGCGGGATTCGCGATGTGATGCCGACAGTGTTTGGGTACATTACTGTCGGAATGGCTTATGGCATTGTGGCGAAAACCGGGCATTTGTCGCTGCTGATGATCGGGTTGATGTCGCTAATCGTATATGCCGGATCAGCTCAATTTGTGTTGGTGAGTATGTTAGCAACCGGCAGTCCGATTGGGGCCATGGTGATTTCAACGGCCTTGATTAATGCGCGGATGAGCCTGATGTCGATGACGGTCGCTCCTTATTTAAAAGATGAATCGATGACTCAGAATGTGCTGATCGGTACCTTGCTGACGGACGAAAGCTTTGCGTTGTCGATGAACAAGCTTAATTACACCGGCCATCATTTAAATGCTCCCTGGTTTCATACCGTCAATGTTGGCGCGTACTTAGTCTGGTTTATTGCCAGTCTTTTAGGGGCGGTGATTGGTGGCTTGATTCCTAATCCTGATAATTTTGGGTTGGATTTCGCAGTTGTTGCGATGTTCATCGGTTTGCTGTACTTGCAGATGATTACGGATCGATCGAAGCCTTTTTTGCGGCATTTAAGTGTGGCCAGTGTCGTTGCCGTCGCGATGGTGGTGCTGGTGCGTTACTTGCCGGGGACAACGGCGATTATTGTCGCAACTGTGATTGGCTGTCTGTTTGGAATGGGGGTGGAACGGCATGCAGAATCCTGAAACATTTGTGGCGATTTTGAGTTGCGGGCTGGCGACATGGTTATTGCGGGTGGTGCCGATTGTCTTGGTAAAACGCATGACGATTCCTAAATGGCTGCTGCATTTTCTCAGCTTTGTACCGGTGGCGATTTTATCGGCAATTTTTGTTGAAAGTCTCCTAGTGATTCACCCCGGACAATGGCCAGGCGTCAACTGGTCGAATTTACTAGCATCGCTGCCTGCTATTGTCGTGGCGATTATAACCAAAAGTCTCTTTGCTGTCGTGGTCGCGGGCGTTGCTGCGATGGCGATTTTACGGCTGCTAGGGTGGGCTTAGCCATTATGGTCATCTTTTAAAAAAGGTGGCTTTTTTTATTTTCTTGATAGCAGCAAAACTTTGATTTAACGGGCATCAGGAAAGCTTTCTTTTAGTAAAAATAATAGCTTCATATTGGGTTAACTCATATATCAGAATTTCTAGTGCCAAATAAAATAGCCATTGAAAAGTTTTACTAAAATAAGTACACTACAAGGTGTAAGCGATTTCAGAAAACGTACTCTTTAAAACTTGAAATGGAGGCTTTTTGCATGGAGACATCGTTGTTATACCCAGTGACCAATGATCAGCGCACGGATCAGAAACTGGATGGACTTTGGCAATTTAAGTTTGATGAAGCTGGAGAAGGTGAAAAGTCCGGCTGGGAGACCGGTTTTCACGATGGCGTTTCGATGCCGGTTCCGGCTAGTTTCAATGACTTCTTTACGGATAAAGCAAGTCGTGAATATACCGGTGATTTCTGGTACAGTCGCAACTTTTTTGTCCCTTCTGCGGCTAAGGGAAAGGCATTGTTTCTGCGGTTTGATGCGGTAACTCACCGGGCCACGATTTTTGTTAATGGCAAAGAGATTCGAACGCATGAAGGCGGCTTTTTACCATTTGCTGCCGATATCAGCGAGGCCGTTAAGTATGGTGCCGAAAATACCGTGGTTGTCAAAGGTAATAACGAATTGTCGCGGGAAGCATTGCCGGCCGGGGATACGATTACACTGCGGAATGGTAAGAAAATGGTACGTCCGTTCTTTGACTTCTATAATTACTCTGGCTTAAATCGCTCGGTTCACTTGTTGTCCTTGCCTCAAGAGCGGGTGTTGGATTACACCACTACTTTTGCGTTAGCTGGCAACGATGCAACAGTGAACTATACGGTTGAAACCAATGGCGATGCGCCGGTAACGGTTAGTCTGGCAGACGCGGATGGCCAGGTGGTTGCGACTGCTCAAGGCAAACAAGGCGCCTTACAGGTTCAAAACGCTCACCTATGGCAGGTTCGCAATGCCTATCTTTATACGCTGACGATTCAGCTTGGCGATGATACCCAGACACCGCTTGATACTTACACCGATCGGATCGGTATTCGCACGATCAAGATTTCCGGAACCGATATTTTGGTCAACGACAAGCCGATTTATCTGAAAGGCTTTGGTCGGCATGAAGATTCACCATTTGCTGGCCGCGCGTTTGACTTAAATGTTGAAAAGAAAGACTTTGCCTTGATGAAATGGATTGGCGCAAACTCTTTCCGGACATCGCATTATCCATATGACGAACAGGTTTACAAGATCGCGGATGAAGAAGGCTTCCTGCTGACCGATGAAGTACCGGCAGTCGGCTTTAAAATGGCCGCCGCTGCTTTTCTTGGCGGGCTGAACCAGTCCTTCTTCAAAGGGCCATGGCTCAAGAAGCTGCATGAACGCCATATTGACCAGATTCGTGATTTGATCAAACGCGATAAGAACCATCCGTCTGTTCTGGCATGGAGTCTGTTTAACGAACCGGATACAATTGATGAAAATGCGGTCCCATACTTTAAACAGATTTTTGACGAATCTAAAGATCTTGACCCTCAAGGCCGCCCGCGGACGTTTACTTTGAGCGAAGATGATACGATCGAGACGTCAAAAGTACTCGACTTCCCAGACTTTTACATGCTCAACCGATATCCTGGCTGGTATCATTTTGGCGGCTATCAGATTTCCGATGGCGAGGCTGGCTTGCGCGATGAAATGGATAAGTGGCAAAAAGCAGGCGTTAAGAAGCCAGTTGTCTTTACCGAGTTCGGGGCCGACACCGAAGCTGGCTTGCATAAGTTGCCAAGTGTCATGTGGACCGAAGAATATCAAGTCGAAGTGCTGAAAATGTTCAGCCGTGTCTTCGATGATTATGACTTCATCAAAGGCGAACAGGTTTGGAATCTGGCTGACTTCCAGACGGTTGAAGGTAACATGCGGGTCAACGGTAACAAGAAAGGTATCTTCACCCGCGATCGCCAACCCAAAGCCGCGGCGTTCTTCTATCATGATCGCTGGAATAAGCTGCCGCTGGATTATAAAGCAAAGTAAGTTTTGGGTGAAAGTATCAGCAGTAACGAAATTCTAATAATAACGTCGTCGGTGTAGACGCAGAATACCAATCTTGGCTGTCCGTAACGGGCGGTAAGATTGGTATTTTTGCGTGCGCGTGAATGTCTAAAGGATGGCCTGACTTAATCCCCCCAAATATCAGCAACTATTTTAATCGACAGAAGATTGACAAACCCTGCTTAAATAGGCCGTAATGGCAAACAATTGGCCTAAACCATTGAAAAACATGCGACAAATTTGGCAAAAATTATTGTTGTTAACCCTTAAACATGTATACTAATATATGAGTTTAACAAGTAAGCGCATTCAGTAAGTGCTTTTATGCACGGTTACTAAAGGGGGTGCCGCGTTCAGGCAAAAAAAGCAATCGGTAAACGCAGACGGAACAAAGACATGGGAGGCAAATACTCAAATGAAAGCAAAGCTGATTGGCTCAAAACCTAAAAGCAGCAGATACAGATTGCTTTGGTCCGGTATTGTCATGGCAATGATGGCGGTATCACTGGTAATATTGCTGACAATACCCGCTGCAACCCGCGCTGCATCGCAAAACCCGGAAGACACGGTTGCCGTTCATCTCGATGGGAACGACATTGCTTCAAACAACACCAACGGCCTGACTTTTAAGGGCTTCGGTGTCCTGAGTGGTAACGGTACTAGTGCGCTGTTAATGGATTATAAATCCGAACAGCCCGATGTTTACGCCAAGATGATGAAGACCTTGTTTGGCGGCAGTCAACCCATTATGACCAATCTCAAACTGGAAATGGGTAATGACCGCAACAACTCCACCGGTTCGGAACCGGCCACCCAACGCACGGAATCAGAAGCTGCCAATGTGACCCGCGATCAAGGGTTCCAGTTAGTGGCAGATGCCAAGAAGATTAATCCCAATCTGAAGGTGACAATTTTACGCTGGAACGCGCCGGGATGGGCCAAAACAAACGATCAGATTTACACTTGGTACAAGAACTCGATTTTGAACGCGTATCGTACATATGGCTATATGGTCGACTATGTTAATCCGGGATTAAATGAGCATAAGCCGGATCTAGCGTGGGCTAAAGAATATGCAGAGCGCGTTAAAACCGATAACACCGGCTTTAAGAATGACACAGAACGTCAACTTTATAACAAGATCAAAGTGGTCATTTCCGATGAGGTCGGTGTTGGTAGTTTTGGTAAGGATATGGTCACCGATTCATCCTTACGAAACGCGGTTACGGCAGCCGGCTATCACTACTCAACCGAAGATGACAGCGCTAAGAACTTCACGGCACTTGCTGATAAGTACGACAAGGAAGTGTGGAATAGTGAAGCTCAGGCCACTTTTGGCAACTCCGACTACCGGCCTAATTCAGGTACCGGAATCGGTGTAGCAGGCAGCTCATTAGAAATGGCCAACACCATTGTGAAAGGTTTTACCGATTCACGGCGGACGAATTTTATCTACCAACCGGCAATTGCAGCTTTCTATGAAGGCGGTCAATATTCATCTAAGAGTGTCCTGCAGGCAACCGATCCATGGTCAGGGTGGACGAATAGTGATGTTGCGATTGATGTGCTTGCCCAATTCAGTAAATTTGCCAAACTTAGTTGGGAAAATAGCGACAATACGTCTGGTATCTGGCGCGCCGTATCTCAGGCAAGTGTTTCCACGGCAACGGGTTCCAATAATGTCAACGGCCGCAACGGTTTGGCTAACTATTTAACCCTTGCTTCACCGGATAAAAAGGATTTTTCCACGGTTATCGTCAATGATAGTAAGTACACGAAGCACTATCAGATCTCGGCTTCCAACATGGCTTATAAAGGAACCCCGACCCTTGAGGAATGGGAAACACGGGCAGCTGACACGACTGCAAAAGATGCGTATGACAGCAATTACCTCAAACATGTTGGTGATGTCCAAGCTGATAGCAAAGGTGTTTATACCGTTACGGTTAAACCATTTTCAATCAAGACGGTCACCACGCTTGATAAGGCAAAGGATTCCGATTTGAACCAAGGTATATCGGCTTCATCGAACAAGCAGCGGACGGTACTTGATACCGATGCCAATGGTAAAGGGACCGACACCTCAGACACGACCTTGTATGCAGATAATTTTGAATATGGCGGTAAGAAAGTTGCAACGCTGAATGCTGATGGCACCAGCAACACCGCAAAGACTGAAGACTTCATAACATCGCGCGGTGGTGACGAAGGCTTCTATCCGTTGTATACATTTAATCGTAATGGGACACTTGAAGGCTACAAGACGACAAATGCCAAGTCAGGTCATTACGTTTTACGCCAGCAGTTGGACTCAACGGTGGTCGAACCGGGCGGGGCTTGGAACGATGGCGATGCGTTGGCATGGATCGGCGACAATCGCTGGATGAATTACAAAGCCAGCACGGATGTCTCATTTGAAGATAAAGGCACCCATGGCAGCGCAAATTATGCTTCGATCGGTGCACGTCAGCAGGCTGATTCAGGCCCGGCAGCCTACCTGAAATTCTGGCAGGATGGCGGCTGGTCATTGCATATCGGCAGTCAGTCAGTTGCAAGTGGCAATGTCGCCACTGGTCAAGGCGGCACCAAGATTTCCGGCTTCGATACAACGAATACGGCTTGGCACAATATTGCCATTCAGGCAGCAGGCAATACCATCACGGCTTCCATTGATGGCCAAAAGGTTGCTGATGGCAAGGTCACGTCTGAGCTTTCCGGACGAGTTACTTTAGGCAGCGGCTACTTCCACACTGACTTTGATAACCTGAAAGTTGAAACTGTCAAAGGCTATACCCCGTACTACTCGCAACAAATCGATGACTTAGAGATGTACGACACATCTGCCACACCAAAACAACAACTGGTTTATAACGATCAGTGGACGCACGAAACCGAACAAGGTATGTACTTGCGGGACCGGACAGTTTCCAAGAATACAGGCGCCGGTGCTACCCTTACGTATACGTTCACTGGGACCGGTCTGGATATTTGTGGCAACAATGATGGCTCAGTGAAGTTGGATGTGACGGTTGATGGCAAACAAGTCGCAACAGATGCTGCAACCAACAAGGCCGACAATCTCGGGCAGACCTACACATTACGAAATTTGAAGTACGGCCAGCATACCGTGACGTTCACTGTCAAAAGCGGTACGTTAGCAGTTGATTATGTCGGTGTCGTCCCAAGTGACACCATTGCCGATTTCAGCAAGCTGCAAACGGCTTACGATAAAGTCAAAGATGTCACGAACGCCGATAACAAGTACACGTCATCAAGTTGGACATCGTTTCAAAAAGTTTTATTAGCAGCAAAAAATGTCCTTGCAGACACGACGGTTTCACAAAACGATATTGATACGGCCCTCAAAAACCTCAACACAGCATATGCCGCCTTGGCGCTTAGCCCAGACAAGACAAAACTACAAACGGCTTATGATAAGGCAAAAGCTGTGACTAACCCAAGCGATAAGTACACGGCCGCCAGCTGTAAAGTATTCCAGACCGCATTAACGGATGCGCAGTACGTTCTCGCTAACGCCAACGCAACTCAAAATGATGTTGACAGCGCCTTGAAGAATCTAAATCAGGCAGCCTCTGATTTAGTGCTGAACCCGGCCAAACCAGATAAGACGAAACTTCAGGCTGCTTACGATAAGAATAAGGCGGTTACGAACCCAGACGACAAGTACACAAGTGAAAGTTGGCAGGCATTCCAGACGGCGTTATCAGATGCGCAAAAGGTTCTTACCGACACCAACGCAACCCAAAATGATGTCGACAACGCCTTGAAAAGTCTGAACCAGGCAGCCACTGACTTAACGTTGAACCCAGCAAAGCCAGATAAGACGAAACTTCAGGCTGCATACGATAAGAATAAGGCAGTTACGAATCCAAACGACAAGTACACGAGTGATAGTTGGCAGGCATTCCAGACGGCGTTATCAGATGCGCAAAAGGTTCTCGCTAACACCAACGCGACCCAAGACAGTCTTGATACAACCTTGCAAAAATTGAATAACGCTTATGCTGGCTTAAAGCTTAACAGCCAGAAACCAGATAAGTCGGCACTACAGACGGCTTATGACAAAGACAGTACAGTGACCAACCAAGCTAATAAGTACACGACCGCAAGTTGGACAACCTTCCAGTCAGCACTTGCTAATGCGAAAAAAGTGTTGGCAGACACTGACGCGGTTCAAGCAGATGTTGATACGGCTTTGCAGAAGTTAAATGATGCTTATGACGGCTTAACCCTTAGCCCAGATAAATCGGCATTGCAAACGGCACTCACAGAGGCACAAACGCTCAGTCATTCAGCAGTAACTGGCGACCACGAAGGTAACTACCCAGCAGATGCGCTTAAAACCCTCCAGGTTGCGATCGACACCGCCAAGAAAGTCGCGGATAACCCTGATGCTTCAAAAGATGATATCGACACTGCAGCATCAACATTAAAACAAGCGGTCACAGCCTTTAAACAGACCGTTGTAACCGTCAGCCGCGACCAACTGACTCAGCTCGTCACCGAGTCGCAAACCTTGCGTGCCGATGATTACACCCAAGACAGCTGGACGCCTTATCAGCAAGCAGTAGCAGCAGCACAAAAACTGTTAGCAGGTAAGCCGAGTCAGCAAGAATTAGATGCAGCCGCAACCGCACTGAAGAAAGCCAAAACCAGTCTTGTCGCAGCGCCAACAGGTAAGCTGCCATCAACAGGTGATGCTTCATCCGAAAGTGCCAGTTCTAGCGAAGAAACAGCTTCTTCATCAACAGCCAAGTATCCAAGTACAGGTGAAGCACAGCTGTCACTGGCCGTTACGATGGCAGCAGTCGTTTTCCTCATTGGCATCAGCGGCTTTGCATGGTTCTTACACCAGAAAGGGAAAGCTAAATAATCAAGCACGTAAAGCGAACGACTAGATAAGCTTAAGACCCCTGACTATGGAAGATCAAAACTAAATAAAGAGGCTCTAGGGACGATTGAAGTGTCCCTAGAGTCTCTTTTTGGCTGATGGTCAAAATATAGAGATGAAAAATACTGGAAAAAGTGTCGCAGCCATCTCCAAGGTAATGACTACCCAAAATTGTCAGCAAACGACGCTTAACATACCAAGAATAGTATTTGGAGATATAACTAAAAAACACTTGCCGGGAGTGTCCTTCATGGCAAGTGTTTTTGGTAGTTAACAAAAGTAGATCAGTCGTTTATGGTGATAGTATTTTCTTTACTTACCAGCCCGAATGGCATCAAGCTTAGCCCGATACTTCTTAGCTGTAGCAGTGACGCCGGCATAGTCGCCGGTTTTGGCTGCGGCGGTGAGGTTGCTGCCGGCACCGACTAAGGTAACGCCGGCATCGAACCAAGTTTCGAGGTTATCAAGCGACACACCACCGGTTGGCATAATGGCCAGCTGCGGGAATGGGCCGTGAAGTGCTTTGACCATAGCCGGACCAGCAACACTACCAGGGAAGACCTTCACGAGATCGACGCCGGCTTCAAGCGCGGTTTGGATTTCGGTTGGGGTGAAGCAGCCTGGGGTGTAAGGAATTGAATAAAGGTTGCAGATCTTGGCAACGTCAGCATTGAAGCTTGGGCTGACGATGAACTTGGCGCCGGCAATGATGGCCAAACGCGCGGTTGCAGGATCAAGAACCGTTCCGGCACCGATCAGGACGTCTTCACGGTCACCATACTTTTCACTGAGTTCATCCAATGCCTTGTCAGCATGCGGGACGGTGAAAGTAAGCTCAATACCCGTAACGCCGCCAGCAATCACGGCATCAACGGTTTTGACCGCTTCATCAGCATCGTCACCGCGGACAACGGCGACACAGCCGGTGTTAATTAAGCGATTAAGATAGTCATATTTTTGCATGGGTGTTTTTTCTCCTTAGACGTGTTCTGTAGTGAAGAAAATCAAATGGGATGCTTAAAAGAATTGAGTGTCTCACGCGCGCTCAGTTTTATTAAGACTGGTTTGCATGAACTTGTCAAGCTGTTGTCGCGTTGGGTAACCGGTGTTGTCGCCAGGTGATTGAATCGCTAAGGCACCGATAGCATTACCGCGGCTGGCTGCTTCGGCCGGTGAGCGGCCTTCCAGGATGGCGCTGATCACACCTAATGCAAAGCCATCGCCTGCGCCCACCGTATCGACAATGTGTTCGGCCGGAAAACTTGGCAGTAACTGTCCAGGCACATCACGGCCTAACAGATACGCACCTTGTTTACCGACTTTGACAATGACCAGCTGCGTTTGCTCACTTTGATTGAGATAGAAGTGAGCGATGGTTTCCGGATCATCACTGCCGACGAGAATTTTTCCTTCTGCGGCACCTGGCAGCACGATCGATGCACTTTTGGCCAACGAATTAATCGTTGTCACCATGGTGTTCTGATCAGGCCATAGTGCTGGGCGCAAATTGGGGTCGAACGTGATCAGAATGTGATTGCTGATCAAACGTTTCATCAGCCGCTTCGTTGCAGCCAGCGTTGATGCTGAAGCGGCTGGGAAGATACCGGTAATGTGGGCAAGTTTGACGCCGGCCAAGTCAATCCGATCAATCGCCGCGGGATCAAAATGCGCTGCCGCTGATCCTGCCCGCAGATAGTAGGTGTTAGGATCGCCATGCGTCACACGCGCCTTGAACTCGATGCCGGTTGGATAACGTGAAGTCGTGGTTACATTGTCGCAACCGATGCCGGCTGCTGTGAGTTGTTGGCGAATGAAAATGCCATTCGGGTCTTCACCGAGATGCGTAATGTACTCGACGGAATGGCCGAGTCGACTCAATCCAACGGCAACATTTAACTCAGCGCCGGCCAGATACTTGGTAAAATGTTTGGCGGCCGCTAATGGAACATCTGCTTCTTCAGCGGCAAAGACGACTAGCGGTTCACCGATTGTCAGGCATTCATTCACGTGTGATCGTACTCCTTTAAGCGTTTAATCGTTGTTATTGTCGTAGAAACCAAAGTAGTCATGCGCGTTCCCATAGCTGATATTCTTGATAATCCGGCCAAGGGCATCAAGGTCATATGGTACTCGACCCTGTTCAACCAGTTCACCATAGAAGTTGCACAGTACCCGACGGAAGTATTCATGCCGCGGATAAGACAGGAAACTACGCGAATCTGTTAACATGCCGACAAAGTTTGGTAACAGGCTTTGTTGCGCAAAAGTCTGAAGCTGCCGATGCATCCCTTCAGCCGTATCATTAAACCACCAGGCAGCACCTAATTGCAGGTGTTGTTTATCGCCTTGGCCAACGAAGCTTTGTAACATGGTGATGAGTGGTAGCCAATCATTTGGATTCAGGGAATAGAAGATCACTTTTGGCAGTGGGCCACGCGCGTCCATCGCTTGGAAAAGATCCCGAAACTCGCCGACCAAATCAGGTTGACTGCCCATCGCATCGAAGCCGGTGTCGGGACCGATCTTTTTCAAGTTCGGTAAGCTGAGACTGCGATCAACATTGGCATGGAACTGCATCGTCCAGTTGAACTCCCGGTTGAGATCCATCAGCATTTCCACAAGTCCGGTGAGATACTGATCATTTTCAACATCACTGACTGGCCGGTTTTCAATGCCTTTCTTGATAATGGTATCAAGTGCTTCTTGATCGACTGGGCGGTAGTGGAAGCTGTTGAGGCCGTGGTCAGAAAGGTGGCCACCATGCTCGGCAAAGAAGGTGAAGCGTTGTTTCATGGCTTTCTTCAAGGAAGCAAAGTCGGTGATTTCAACGCCTGCTGCTTTGCCAAGGGTTTGTAAGTAGTCGCCGTAAGTATTGGCACAGATCGCCATTAACTTATCAGGGCGCATCGTTAGCAATGAGTTCGTGGTAGTGCAAGTCGCTGGCTGGATCATCGGTGGTGCAGACAACTTCGACATGACTGCGCCGAATCAACGCGCGCGGCGTAAACTCAGGGGTAGCCAGTTTGGCGTTGGTGAGATCCCAGACCTTTTTGGCGGTGTCACGACTCAATACCAGATCACTGCCGAAGAAACGGCGCAGTTCGAGGTGGGTCCATTCAAACACAGGGTTGCCCCAAGCATTTTCCATGGTTTTGCACCAGGCGACAAACTTCTCGTAATCATCGCCATCGCCAGTGATGAGTTCTTCAGGGACACCATTAGCCCGTTCCAGGCGCCACTTGTAGTGATCGCCGTATGTGCCTTCGTTTAACCAAATGCGGGTGATGTTCTTGAAGTTACGATTTTCATAGATTTCCTGCGGGTTAAGATGACAGTGAAAATCAATAATCGGCAGGTCAGCAGCATATTGATGAAATAGTTGCTTAGCCGGCTCATTGGTTAAGAGAAAATCATCGTCCAAAAAAGCCATTACTTTGCGCTCCCTTTTTCTAATGCTTCCCAGAGGCCGTTTAGATAGGTGATGCCTAAAGCACGATCGTATAAACCATAGCCAGGGCGGCCATTTTCGCCCCAGATGTTGCGGCCGTGGTCAGGACGGATGTAGCCATCGTAATCAAGGTCATGCAAGGCCTTCATGATTTCGTACATATCCAGCGAACCATCCTTGGAAAGGTGATCGGATTCGTGGAAGTCGCCTTCTTTGTTGATGAACTTGATGTTACGGGCGTGGATAAAAGGTGCCCGATCTTTTTTGACAAATTCACGGATGATGGCTGGTACATCGTTGTTTGGATTTTCGCCTAAGGAACCGGTGCAGATGGTAAACCCATTGTACCGAGATTCATGCATGCCTTCAATGATCCGCATGTCTTCAGCGTTCTTGTAAACCCGCGGCAAGCCAAAGAGTTCGCGCGGCGGATCATCCGGGTGCATGGCCATGCGAACGTCATACTTTTCACAGGTTGGGATGATGGCATCAAGGAAGTACTTCATGTTCTCGCGTAACTTAGCGGCATCAACGTCAGCATAAGCTTTGAATAAGCGTTCGATTTCAGCCAGACGTTCCGGTTCCCAGCCAGGAAGAACATAGCCTTCTGAGTTGTTACGAACCGAATCGATAATATCGTGTGGATCGTCTTTTAGATATTGATGTTGAAAGGCCATGACATTGCTGCCGTCTTCTAGCTGATAGTGGAGATTGGTCCGCAGCCAGTCAAAGATCGGCATGAAGTTGTAGCAAATGACCTTGATCCCATATTCGGAAAGGTTCTTGATGGTTTCCTTGTAGTTTTCGATATACTTGTCGCGTGATGGCAAGCCAATCTTAATGTCATCGTGAATGTTGACGGATTCGATGACTTCCAGTTTTAAGCCGGCATCTTCAACTTGTTTCTTCAGTGCGGCAATTTTTTCCTTGGGCCAAACTTCACCTACCGGAACATCGAAAAGCGCACCGACAACTTGTTGCGTACCGGGAATCTGACGAATTTGCTGTAAGGTGATGGGGTCATCTTTTTCGCCGAACCAGCGAAAACCCATTTTTAAATCTGACATAAATTAAAGCTCCTTTTCATGATCTTGACGAAATTGTTCAAGGGTCTTAGTCACTGCACCTGGGCCGGCAATGAGTTTCTTGAAGTCGGCTTCTACTTGGTCAGCCAAACCGATTTGATAAAGGTCGTGGCCAAAGATCTGGGCATTGCTCAAGATTGGCTTGAGTGCGGCGTGGACATCGGCATCACTACCTAACTTGATGTCGGCAACATATGGCTGTAACTGATCCAATAATGGGTCGCGGCTTGGGGTGAAGTCGTTACCTTTATCATCCAATGCCATCAGGTAACGGCACCAACCGGCAAGAATGAGCGGAATTGCCTTAAGCTGCTTAACGCTTTCAGGATCCTTGTCCAAGTAGTGCTGGATCGTCACGCCATAACGAATTGGCAATTTCTGGGACGTGTCGCTGGCAATCCGTTGCGGGGTATCGGGAATATTCTTGTTTGGCAAGCGCTTGGTGACCAGCTGATCCAGAAACTTCTTAGGATCGATAATCTTAGGATCCTTCACAACTGGCAGATCTTCTTTATAGCCAAGGTACTTGATCAAAGTGAGCAAATTAGGATTTTCAACTTCAGCAGCAATTGACGTGTAGCCAAGGAGGTTACCATAAATGGCCAAAGCCGTGTGCAATGGATTCAAGCAAGCGGTGACCTTCATCTGATCGGCATCGTTAACGGTGTCGCGATCGGTGAGGATGACACCGGCATTTTCCAGCGCCGGACGACCATTTGGGAAGCTGTCTTCAATGACGAGGTAGTGGGTTTCTTCCGTATTACCAAATGGCGCAATATTGGTGTGCTTAGGTGTGTGCACGATGGTGGTGTCTTCAAAACCTTCTGCCTTAAGTTTGTCGGCAACGTTTTGCGCCGGGTTCGGTGTGATCCGATCAATCATGGACCATGGGAAGCTGACTTGCTTAGGATCGGTCAGATAATCGATGAAGCCTTGGGTGACCGTCCCGTGTTTAGCCCAGCCCTTGGCAATTGTCAAAATGCCGTCTTCATAACGTTTGCCGTTTTCAGAGAAGTTGTCAGTGCTGACCATGGCAATTGGCTTGGCACCGGCTTCGTAACGTGCCAAAAGTAGGCGCGCAATGGCCCCCATATTGGTCGTCGCATCATCTGGCTTACCTGCGATATCAGCTTCGGCAGCTGGTGTCAGTTTGCCGTTGATATCAGTCAGTTGATAGCCTTTTTCGGTAATGGACATCGTAACGAGTTGCAGTGAAGGCTTCGTGAAGATTTCTTTTAAATGTTCCCAGCCTTCAGGATTGGTCTTGTTGTAGTAAATCGCTTCGGCAACACTGGCTATCAGTGTCTTATCAAGTGTGCCGTCTGGTTGCATAACCACTTGCAACACGCGATCGTTATATGGCTTGTAGATATCGGCAGGCACATCGCCATCATAAGTTTCGGCAACAACCACACCAGACTTTAAGCTGCCATTATTGAGCAAGTCCTGCGCAATCTTGGCATGAAAGCAGCGGAAAAGATTGCCGCCGCCGAAGTGAACCCATACAGGATTGGCCTCAGTTGTCTGTTTCATTTGTTCTTGGTCGAATTGCGGAACAGCGATACCAGCCGCTTTGAAATCAGCAGCCTTTGCTTGATAATCGTCGGTTAGCTTAACCAAAATGATGAACCTCCTTATATATTAATATATCAGTTTCACACACTTAATATAGCACGTGCGGGTTAAAATGGAAAGCGCTATCAGAATACTTTTAACATTTTAATCCAAAAAATATTTCTGTATAGGCTCTGAACCATTAAAAAGGAAAAAGTCGAATCAACAACAGTTATCCGCGTTGTTTGATTCCGACTTTTCCGACGTTATTTCTTGTTAGCATTCACACCTTTGCTAGAAAACCTGTCATCCACAATATTAGCAGATAGGTGAGCATACGCTTTCTGTTAATTAACGAACACGTTTGATGGCGGCAATCAAGAAGCCACCGATGATTTCCATTGCAACCGCGAAGATGAAGACTGCCTGATAACCGAAGCCTTCAACAATAGCAGAAGCAACCATGGCACCAAGCATCTGGCCCAACGTGTTTGCTAAGTTGATCAGTCCTAAGTCTTTACCAGCAGTATCAGAAGATGGCAGCACATCCATGTTCAACGCGCCATCGACTGAGTTGTACAAGCCATTACCAAAAGCAGCGATAACAGCGTAGGCAAACATTGCCCAAGCTTCTTTGACAAACAATGGGAACAAAGCAGCTACGGCTAAGGCGAACGTTGCGATAACAACCGGACCCTTAACCCGCTTCATTTTATCGGCAAGTGGACCGCCAACTAAAGCGAAGAAGACACCAATGACTAACATGATGGTTGAAAATACAGAGATGGAACCGCCAGCTTGTTTGGTGCTTTGACCAATATAGTCGGTGAAGATGAACAAAAGGAATGTGGTAACAATCGTAGAACCGACAACCATCAGGAATTTACCTGACAAGGCGAGATAAAAGTCGCGCGCATCATGGGTTGGGAAGAAGAAGTACTTCTTGAGTGATTCTTTGTCGAGCTTGATCTTTGGTTCGTCCAGGTTGCTCTTTTCGTTGATCAACAGAACGTGGATAATGGCCAACACAACGGTCATGCTTGCCATGACATAAATACCGAATTTAACATTGCCAAGGAATTGAGCGGCTAACAGTGCAAAACCTTGTTGCGCGATCGTGAAACCAACGCCGTAAAAGGTTGAAACAGTGCCACGCCATTTAGGTGCAACCCGATCCGATATTTGCGGATAAATCGCTGCGGCAATCGCGTTTTCGGCCGCCGCCGCGATGATCCAGATGAAGATGATAGCAGTAATTGAAGTCGTATTAGCAATGGCGACCAGTGAAAGCGCGATTGCTATGGTACCAAGGACAATATAAGGTTTCCGCTTACCAAAACGGGTTCGCGTCACATCGGAAAAAGCACCAAACAGTAAGTTGGCAATCGCACCGGTGATAGACGCAACGGTTGCCAGAATGCCGACAGCCCAAACCTTGTGTGCCGAATCAATTTGACTAAATAGTTGTGGAATTAAAACGCTTCGGGTTGAACCGATTGGCCCGTACCAGCAAAGTGGCGCGAGGAACATTGCAGTTGCAACACCAAGTGGCATCTTTGGCTGCTGTGAATCTTGAATCCTTGCGTTGGTAACAACCCCAACCGTCGTTTTGACCGCTTTAGGATCGTTCTTAACATCATTTGCCATTTTTTTCACTCCCATGAAATTAAGTAAGTGCATTAAAAAATAAATAGATAGAACAAATGCATAAATGCCGGAACCTGAATTTTGACACACCCGCCTCCTTGCCAATCAGCTTATGCCACTTAAAACCTGATTGGTCACAAACTGCAACCAGTTGTGACCTTAATGGTAGATATACAACCAGTCAGCTAATGTTAAAGGCGTATTTTTTAAACTAAACGCGCGAAAACATTGACACTCGGATAACTGATATATTAGTATATCCTTACAAGGGCATGATAGCGCTTACCGAAAACGGTGTCAACACCTGTCAAAAAGTTTTATAATTTATACGTCTCAAGCAACATCTTTCTCGAAAGGCTGGGGATGTTATACAATCAGATAATCAGGTGAAAAAGAAGGAAGGGTGACGCCCATGCAAATATCGAATTATCAAGATGAAGCATACAACGCTATCAAGGAGATGATTCTCAGCATGCAGCTGACCCCCGGGGAAAAAGTCGACAAGACTGAATTGAGCGCGCAACTCAAGATCGGTGCGACCCCGATCCGGGAGGCCATTATCCGCTTACGGCGGGAAGGACTATTTAATGTCATTCCTCAAAGCGGTACTTATGTATCAAAAATCAATCTGGATGAAATGTATCAAGGCCGGTTTGCCCGGGTCAATTTGGAGCGGACGATTGTGGCGGACGCAGTTGATGTCATGACGCCAGATCAAATTGCTAAATTGGAACAGCAAATTGCGTTGCAGGGTGTTTATGAGCATTCTCGGGATTACGATCATTTTTTTGATCTTGATCACGACTTTCATGAAATATTTTATATGGCCGATCATAAGCAGTTTATCTGGGCTTGGGTACAGCAAATGAATTTGCAATTTAATCGCTACCGATACTTACGGTTGGAAGTTAGCGGCTTAAAATGGCATAACATTATCACGGAACATCAGGCAATTGTCGATGCAGTCAAGGCTAAAGATGCTGAGTTAGCCAGTCATTTGGTTGCGGATCATTTGTTAGCGATTGACGACGATGTTAAGGCAGTTTTAAGTGCCTATCCTAACTATTTTGAAGGAAAAGCAGCGCCAAGCCATCAGCCTGACTAAGGTGACGCTGTTGTCAGATTTTGTTCACTGTAAGCGCGATCGTGCCCAACGAAAGGAAGGCTTACAGATGACAAAAGTATTAACATTCGGCGAGATGATGTTACGGTTGAAGCCGTATGATCATCAACGTATTCTTCAAGCGTCCGGCTTCGAGGCCAATTATGGTGGCTCTGAAGCTAATGTGGCGGTTTCTTTGGCATTGCTTGGCGACGAGGCGCAGTATGTCACCAAGCTGCCTGATAATGCATTAGGCGACACTGCGCGCAACACCATTCGTGGTCTGGGCGTAGATACACATAAGATCTTGCGCGGTGGTCCGCGTTTAGGGATTTATTTCTTTGAAAAAGGGGCCAGTGTGCGCAACACGAATGTCGTATACGATCGTGCCGGCAGTTCGTTTGCGACCGCTGAAGCTGATGAATTTGATTGGGCCAGTCTGCTTAAAGACGTGGCCTATTTTTATTTTTCCGGAATTACCCCGGCGATCGGCAAACATATGCAGACCGCCATTGAATCAGCCGTTAAATACTGTGCCGCACATGATATTACCGTTGTTTGCGACATGAATTATCGCGGTAAAATGTGGTCGCCTGCAGAAGCTCAGGCATTCTTTGCCAAGGTCATGCCTTATATCACGATTGTTTTGGCTAATGATGAAGATTTTGAAGCAACCTTAGGCATTAAGGCATTTGATGGTAACATGGCGACCGGGATTGATCAGATCGCCAGTTTCAAGGCTGGTATGTTGCAGGTAATGAAGCAGTGGCCGAATGTTAAAACCGTGGCCAGTGTTGTGCGGAACATTCACTCGGTGGAAGATAGCTGGTGGACAGGGCTTTTGGCCGAAGATGGCAAAACATACCAAGGGCCAACCTTCCACATGCATGTGATGGAAGGCGTGGCGTCAGGCGATGCGTTTGGGGCAGGTTTGATGCACGCGACGCTCCATGACTCGCAGGCCAAGATCAATTATGCGATTTCAGCCAGTGTGTTGAAGTTGACGATCAGCGGTGATCTGAATTTGATTACGGATGCAGACGTGCAGGCGGTCATGGCAACCGGCAGCGGTGTTGATCGTTAGTCGGGCAAGAAGAAAGTGAGGATGCAATAACATGCATACGTTGACGATTGATGGTAGTCAGTTGCAGTTAGAGCAAAACGAAGCCAACACAATTAAAGGATTTGGACTTCTAAGCTGTAACAATACATCAAGGTTATTAATGGACTACAAGTGGGAACAACCCGAAGTCTATCAGCAAGTGCTGCAACATTTGTTTGGCGGGCAACAGCCTTTGATGCGCATGCTAAAAGTAGAACTTGGCAGCGATTCGAATACATCATGCGGCACCGAACCGGCTCCTCAGCGTGCTGCGGACGAACCGGCTAATGTGGCACGGGGCATGGGGTTTCAGCTCATTGCCGATGCCAAAAAGATTCAGCCGGACTTGAAAACCTGCATGTTGCGCTGGGCAGAGCCTGGATTTTTACGGCCAAGTTGGCGCCAGGTGAAGTCCGATGATCCTGATGAAAAGGTGCCGACAGAAGCTTTTGAAGCCATGTATCAGTATTACAAGCAAACGGTGATTGCGGCTTGGCAGGCATATGGTTATCTTTTTGATTACATTGATCCCGACCGTAACGAGACCAAACACCCGATGTATCGCTACTTAAAATGGTTTGCTAACCGGCTGAAAACCGATCAGGCTGATTTCCCTGAAGGTTTTCCAGTAGCAGATTATCATGCGATTAAGTTGATAACGTCAGATCAAAATTATGGAACCGACATGGGGACAGCATTGCTTAACGATCCTGAGTTACAAGCGGTGATTCCGGCAGTTGGCTACCATTACAACACCGATGACGGTCCGGACAAACCATTTACGAAGATTGCCGATCAGCTGCATAAGGAAGTCTGGTACAGTGAGGGTATTGCGCCAGTCACATTCGGCACGCTTAGGACACAAGATACTACTGGCATTGGCATAGGCGGTCCAATGAGTGCTTTGGATGTTGCCAATCGTCTGGTTAAAAGTTATGCCCGCTCGCGTCGAAGTTTATACATTTTTCAACCAGCGATTGGCGGCTTATATCCCGGCGCAAAATATCCGGGAAAGCAATTACTTGAAATGGATACGCCGTGGTCGGGTTACTTTCAGCAAGATACGGTGGCTTTGGCGGTCATGCATCACTTCACCGACTTTGCCGTAACGGGATGGCGCGATCAAACAGCCGCAAAAAACTGGCGGTATGTTCCGAGTGCCACGGTAAGTGAAGTGGCGGGGACTGAAAATCTGACGCAGGCGTTTGGAGCTGCCAGTGTCATGACGTTAGTTGCCCCGGATGAAACGGACTACACGGTGATGCTAATCAACGACACCAGTGCTCCCCAAACCTATCAGATTACGGTTAAGAACCTAGCTGCTGCAACTAAACCGCTATACGTATGGCAGACTTGGGCCGATGATGCCGGTAAAATTCACGATCGCGAAAAGACAACCACGCTGACGCCGGTTAATGGGAATGTAACGGTCACGATTGAACCGCGAGCGATCATCAGTGCAACCACCACGGATTTCCAGCCACAAGCCTTATTACCTAATCCTGATGTTAAGACTGATCAGCCACTGCAACAGGATCCGGAAAATCACGTTCTTTTCCACGATGATTACACCTATGCCGATATGCCGGCTGATTATCTCACGCGCCGTGGCGGCACCCCGAAATATACAACTGACATGGATGGCGCGTTTGAAGTCGTTGAGCAGGACGGTAAACGCGGGTTACAACAAAAGATTACCGAGCAGTCGCGGGCATTGGCTTGGGAAACGCAAACCGATCCGAACTTTACCGTTGGCGATATTCGTTGGTTAAACTATGCGGCTGCGTTGAAGTTTACGTTTGACACGACAACCCGGCAAAATACTGTCAGTGCCAACTATATTGGCCTTGGCGTGCGGAGTGTGGACGATTTTGAAGGCAGTTTATTCTCGGCGCCATATGTGGCTACGCTGACAGTTGGTGGGAAGTTACGCTTTTACGTTCGCGGTGCTTTGGCAGCCACACTTGATGTGCCGGTTTTCGATGCCGAAGTGAGTCACGAACTTATTGTTGAAGCAACAGATCGCCATGTGACGGTGCAAATCGATGGCCAGACTTATGTAACTTATGACGATCCAAGTGATCAACCGGGTTTGGCCGGGCAAGTCAAAGTCGGCACCGGCTATTTCAAGACGGTGATTCAGGCTTTGACGGTCACGAGTACGTCAGCACCAGCGGTATTAGGACATCGCCGCGATGACTTAGATGCCAGCCTAACGTTTAGTGACGATCAATGGGAACGCCTTGCCGCACGTTTTCCGCATGCGTGGGAACGCTCGCAGTCAATTGGCGAAAAAGGCGCTACCGTTGACTTTGATGTTGAAGGAACCGGTTTTGTGCTCTTTGGGACGCAAGCACACGCAAGTCGCTTGCAGCTGGCCGTTGACGGGCGGATACAGGAAGTGGTGCCGTTGACTGCGTTGGCCAAGCAACCGAATACGGTGGTGACTGACTTGGCAGCCGGGCCTCATCACGTCAAGGTGACGGTCATTGATGGCAGTTATACCTTTGATGGTGTGGCGCCGATTCTATAAATACCCTTGCTTGAAGAGTCTATTTTAATCATGATCAACACGTTGAAAAATGTCTGGAAAATGAGACGGTTTGAGTCCGATTTCCAGGCGTTTTTGCGTTTTTAGGAAGTGATGGTGGCGTGGCAAAAAGCAGCAACATTAACCGCTAAAATGACGTTAATCGGCCAAAACCCGACGTTTATTTGTTAGATGACACCGCGTGCCGGTTTGCGGGTATTATAAAGGGGAAAATGTTCATTGTTGCGTAGTCTATATTTGAGAGCGTTAAATGAAGTTGCTAGCACAGACAGAAATAAAAGCTCTCAGTCAACATTCGAAAGTCATGAGGTGAGAATGATGAAGGCTTTATACAAAGGTGAACCTGCTGATATTTGGGAAATAGGCAAAACGACGCCTCAGCCAGATTGGGTTCGTGAAGCGTTTGAAGCGAATTACTTGTATTGGTTGGATAATCATCTGCGCATTTTGATGAGTGGTCTGAAGCCATCGCTGGGCACTAATTTAAAGATAGGGGCTGTCGGCACGATCGGCGGCGGCTTTGCCGGGTATGGCATGTATGTCATGGGCTATCCAGGTGATTACTTAGATATCACCAATCATCGGGTGGTTTCAAAGAAAAAGTTTTTGAAGCAGTACCAGCCTATTGACGATACCCGTGTCAGCTGAGGATCAGTTATAGCACAAGACGATGGGACTCGAGACAGGTTCAAAGGCAAGATCGCACAAAAAAGAGCATACTTAGATATAATTTTTTATGTTATCCTGCCAATAGAAACGTGCGTGGGCGCGACCTATGAGCAGCGTCCACATTCGTATCAAGAATGAAAAGAAAGAAGATCAGACGATGAATGAAAAGTTCCTCGAAGTGTTGAAGCACGAAGGTCCTGTTACGATTGTTACCATCAACGGCAACCCGGCTCACGTGGTCAATACCTGGATGTCTTATGTCAGCCGCAAAGACGATGAACTCTATATTCCTGCAGCCGGTATGCACAGTATCGAAGGCGACTTTGCTAAGGATAACCATGTTCTTTTAACGTTTGGTTCCAAGGAAGTTGAAGGAACAGTTGGACCCGGCGCCGGTTTCCATGTGTTTGGTACTGGCCGATTTGTCGATCAAGGCCCGGCGTTTACAGCCAAGAAGGAAAAGTTTCCTTGGTTAACCCGCCTGCTGATTGTTCACGTTGATGAGGTTCAACAGAAAATTTAGCAGAATTGCCGGGTTAAGCCTAACGCTTGTGTGTAGACGAGGCGATAACCTTGCTAGCAACAAGCATATAAATTTATACGCGGATAAAAATAAGATTCTAGAGGGAGTTTGCCTCAAAGGATCTATTTTTTTGACATTAAAAAAACGCAATCCATGATTTACATGGCATGCGTTCCGTAAGTCCATATAAATAACTTTAGCCAAACATTCGGGTGACATCATTTTGAAGCGTGTAATCGCCATTGAACCATAAACGTTAACAAGGCGAGTACCGCGAGCAGAATGAAGTCAATTTGACTGCCGGTTGCATCGGCGCCAGATGGTGATAGGCGATTTTGAAACGTGATGATGGCTGACAAGCTGGCCGTTCCCAGTGATCCGGCGTATTGCTGAATGGTGTTGAACAAAGTGTTAATGTCTGCTTTAGCCGGGCCGGATACCATGGTGCTGGCGTCGGACATGGTGTTGCCAAAGCCCAGATTGAAGCCCATTCGGAAGATGATATAAAAACCGACAATTAAGGGAATGCTCAACTGGTGAGTGAAGCTGCCAAGTAAAACGGCACCGACAAACATTGCGGCATTACTGGTGAGTAGCAAGCGGCGGGCGCCAAAACGATCGTAAAGCGCACCGCCAATCGGTGAAACCGCAGCCCCGATCAGTGAGCCAGGCAATAGTAATAAGCCAGCCACTGAAGCGTTGGTATGCAAGACGTTTTCGGCAAAGATCGGGATGACAAATGCAATACCGATGTTGCTGAATTGCAGGATGAAGAAGTTAATCGCACGGGCACGAATGCCAGCATTTTTGAATAGCGAAAAATTAAGCAATGGCGAATGGGTGTGTTTTAAGTGGCGACCCATCCCGATGATGGCAATTATAAGCGCGACGACATAAGCCCAAAAGGCACCGGTCACGCCGGCAGCCGTAAACTGATCCAGCACTTCGATCAGTGAAAAGAGCCCCAGCGCCAGCAAGAGGAATCCGAGGAAATCAAAACGATCCGCAGTTGGATGTGCTTTGACCCGAATCGTTGCTTCACCCATGAACCAGACAAGTAAGATGATGGGCACGACAAGCCAGAAAATCATCCGCCATGACGCGTAGTAAGTTAGCAAACCGCCATATGTCGGGCCCAAAGCCGGTGCCAGCGAGGTGACCACGCTGGCCATGCCGACATAAATGCCAAGATGTGCTTGAGGAATCGTGGTCAGGATAAGGTGGAACATTAACGGCGTGGAAACCCCGGTAGCAAGTGCCTGCAGCAGCCGACCAGCAAACAGAATCGGAAAATTCGGTGCCCAGATACACAGCAGCGTCCCCGCAAGCGCACAGCAAATGGCTGCCCGGAATAATAAGCGTGTGTTGAAGCGCCGCAATAAAAAAGCGGTGGTACTCATGACCAGCGTTACCATCAGAAGATAGCCCGAGGTCAGCCACTGAACGGTTGATAACGATACATGGAGAGTTTTGATCAAGGTTGGAAAAGTGACGTTCATAGAAGTTTCCACCAGAATACCGACAAAAGTCAGCAAGCCGGCAGATAAAATGGCTAATTGCGTACGGTGTGAAACAGGTGAATTCGTCATAAGGTTGCCTTCGTTTCTATCAATTAACCTGATGCAGCATCAGGTCACTGACGACGATAGCAGATTCCAAAAATCCGCGCAAACGCAAGCGGTTTCATAGGGCCAAAATGAGGAGAAGCACGGTGAATGAAAGCAGTTTGCTGAAGTGGGTTTTGTCTGAAAGATACATATCATTGCCCCCAACGTAAACTGAAATGTGGACGATTAAACTGAGGCCATCAATAGCCTTATTTTGAACATACTGTAGTTGGATTGTAGGTGGCAGGGTTTATTTGCGCTTTTTTAGCGTTTGATACGTTTTCTGGTTATACAGCGTAACGGTCATGAATGCTTAGCCATAAAGGAAGTAATGTTTTGCCAAGCACGTTGAGCCTCTGGAATTTGTGGGGTGGAAATATAGAAAATATGGTACATACCACTAAATTCGACAAACTTAACCTGAACATGAGCAGCGCGCGCTTTTTTGACGACTGTCGTACTGTCACTCAGTAGCAGCTCATGACTACCCGTTTGGATGAGCATGGGAGGCAGGCCCTTAAAGTTCCCAAAAGCAGGTGATAAATAAGGGTCTTTCAAATTGTGTGAACCGGCGTAAGTAATGGGAACCGGATATTTAGGAGCAGTCTTGATTGTCGATGAACCAAATAAAGGATCGCTGGTAACTTTCGTATGATACGAGCTGCCACTTGCGGTTAAATCAGTCCAAGGCGAGGCCAAAACGAGTGCTCGAGGTAATGCAAGCTTATGATCACGGAGGTATAGGGTTAATGCAAGTGAAAGACCGGCACCTGAAGAGTCACCAGCAATTATAATGTTTTGAGGCTGATAGCCGTGCTGCAGCAACCAACGATAGCCGTCAATGGCATCGTTCAATGCTGCAGGGAACCGATACTTTGGCGCAGTGCGATAATCTAATGAAAAAACAGTCGCGTGATGATCCGATTGTGAGTAACGCAGAGCGGCTTGGTTATAAGTGTTACTAAAGCCGCTTAGATAACCACCACCGTGAATTTGATAAACGACTTTTTTTGATGCATCGGGCTGCTTTTTTGAAAGTAAGTAAGCACGTGCATGCTTGAGATGAACTTCTTGATTTCGATAGGTCTTAGGTGGTTGCCAATCCTGGAAGTGGTAATTAGATGGTGTCTCCATTTTTTTAATGATAAACGACTCGCCATGTTGTGACTCATAGTGGCGATTAATCATCTGAAAAGCGTTATTAATAAGATTGCCAGACAATGAAACCTTTAGATTTGGCCGAGTCAAAGCGGTTGTTAGACAGGCAATGAAGAACAAACCGATGGAGATTAAAGAGATTTGCCAAAGCCGTACTATTCGTTGTGATTGTTTCAGATAAATTAAACCGGCAATCAGGATAAGCAGGATGATATATTCAAAAGTCTTGACCCTCAAGAAAACTGCGACTATAAAAATCAAGGCAAACAAAATCGCGGTCATAGCATAGAAACAGATTGTTTTCTTTTTTGACATCTGAACGATCTCCTTAATAAATAAACTTATTATGTTTCCAAGTATTAATGCCCTTAGTCTAGTGGCCTATATTAAGAAAAAGAAGTATCAAAATGGGCAGGAATGTTACTTTAACTTGAAAGTTGGGCCAAAAAAGGTCACGCTAAAAAAGAAGGTGATCTTGATGAGTAAATTTCAGGAAACGGATCAAACCATCCAGCAGGCTTTTTTTAAAGTACTGGCTGCTGAGCCTTTTGAAACAATCACAATAAATAAGATCTGTTCTGAAGCAAAAATCAGTCGAACAACTTTTTATCGTCATTATATGGATAAATACGCGCTTCTTAGCAAGGTTAATCATGCGTTTTCTTCGGCACTAGCAGCTTATCTACAACGCAGAATTCATCAGACAAACATTGCGGATACGTTAGTCTTGATCGCCAAATATTTATCCACCAACGCCAAACCTATTAGTGACTTACTACGTGTACACACACCCGAAAGTGATCTAAGTGCATCATTTCAGAAGATTTTCCATGCGAAATTCGCTCGCTATATCGACTATGAGCTTTCCAAAGGCGCTGTGACGGCTTTTCCAGTTGCTTACTTGATTGAACTATATTTGGCAATCGCGATGGTATTCTTAAGTTACTCTTTAAAAAAGGGGCTGGACGTTGCTGTTGTTCAGTCACTAAACGATTTTCAAAAGCAAATTTTCACTGAAAAAAGTGAAAATTAGGCTAACAGCGGTGGTTATCTCGATTTAGTTAACCATTTATTGATTGGTCAGCCTACGGAATTTTGGGAGTTTGTACGACATTCACGTTGAACTTTCTATGATAAGTGTTCCAAAAATGCCCAAAAAACAACGTTAATCGGCAAAAACCATACGTTTATTTTTTAACCACATACTATTGAGCCTTTCAGGTTATATTGGAGAAAACAAACTTGGAAGGCGGTATGTGAATCATGACAGAAAAAGAGCGTTTCCGGAAATTTGTTCGCAATGGATTTCGAAAAGATGAAGAATTGGGCATCCCGTATCATCTATATTGCCTAGCCCATGCAATTTTGATAGCAGTCCCGCTTGGATTCATTGTATCCGCGGTGTTTTATGCAATGGATTTGCGGGACTTATATGGTACTGTGTACGCTTTTAACATGGGCGTTATTGTGTTTTTGATGTTTGAACTGGACATCGATTGGCGCATTGAGAAGAATGAATTTTTGCCTGAGCGAGTCTCCAAGTTGCAATGGGTCATTCGTATTTTGGCGAGTGTGCTCGTTTCCGGGATCTTCTTTTATTTTCATGAAACAACAGTTATCCAGCAATTTGTGAAGTAAGACCGAGCAACACATTGCCTGTTGCATGTTATGAGTTGACTTGTTCCAAAATAGGGTAATCGGTGCCCGCCTGTTTTCAGGGACGAAAAAAACACCTGTCGCATTGATGAAACGACAGGTGTTTTTGTTGCTGCTGGCGATAAGGACCATCAGTTTTATTTGCAAATGTTATAGCTGACAAAATGCACTGGTTCACGCGCGAGAATGCATTCCTGAGCGAGTGGGCTTAGCTGCTTGTTTAGGCGTAGTTGGGGCAGGTGTTTTTAGTGAAGGATCAGCATGCGGTCCGGGACCCTCAGGATGATTGTTTTGCTTCATTTGCCTGTCAGTCATACTGATCACACTGGACATAACCAGCGGAAGTAGGAAGACGAGCAGGATGAGACCAATGATGACAGCCAGCGCAACCTGAATCAAAGTGGTAATGCCAGATGGAATCATCGCCGCGAACGTACCGCTTAAGATGATCGCTGCCGAGATGACGACTGCGCCAATGACACTGGCGGCTTTGGTGATGCGTTGTGTCATCGTGCCACCTTCCAAGGCATTGTCACGGTAGCGAACCATGAGGAAGATACTGTAATCTACCCCTAACGCGACAAGCATGATGAAGGTGAAGAATGGTGTGTTCCAGGTTAGCATATCCCGGCCAAGCACATAGGTTGAGAATAGCTTAGTCAGGCCCAGTGAGGTGACATACGCCATTAGTAACGTTGAAATGATGCTGATAGGTTGAATTAACGAACGCGTCACGACGATCAGCGCAATGCCGATGCCGATGATCATGATGGCGGCGGTTCGTTCAAAGTCACCATTTGCCAGGTCTTGAAGATCCGCTGTTTGTGAAGTTTGACCGCCAATGGCAATAGTGGCGTCATCAAGCGGTGTATGCTTCAGTTTGGCCGTCAGATCGGTTTTGATCGCTCTAATTTGTTGGGCGGCAGCATCGGTACTTGGATCGCCTTTTAACACAACCGTTAATTTGGTGATTTTATTGTTGTCTGACATGTAAGTCGATAAGGCTGGTTTAAAGGTTTTACTTTTCAAAGTTTCATTAGGGATGTAGAACTTCTTCCCCAAGTATGAATGCTGCAGTTCGGTCAGATATTGTTTCATACTGATACTGCCGTCTGCAATCGTGCCAAGGGCTTGATCGGCGGAAGTAAGGCCACTTTGCATGGCGGTTACTTGTTGCGAGATCGCTTTGACTTTCGTATTCAGCGTTTGGACGCCGGTGTTGACTTGATCAGCACCACTGGCAATTTGCGCGGCACCATTCGTGAGGGTGCCGTTTTGTGCGGCGAGCTGAGCGGATCCGGAACTGAGCTGGTTGACCCCGGAAACCAAGGATGGTACTTGGCTGTTCAATGAGTTAATCCCACTGTTTAGTTGTTGAGTGCCGTTCGTGAGGGTACCAATGCCGCTGTTTAGCGCAGTTGTACCTGCGTTTAGCTGTTTGAGCCCGTTACCCATCGCAGCAGTGCCGTCATTTAGTTTTTGAACATCGGTAGAAAATTGATTGATTTCATTTAAAATCGGCTGGGTTAACTGATCGGCGCTGGTTAGACCATTGATTTTAGCAATGATATCTTTGGCAATCCCTGCTACGCCTTGAAGCTGATCATTGAGAGTTGCCATACCAGTGGTTAATTCACCGGATTTGCTGCTAAGTTGACTCATGCCGTTAGCAAGCACCGTGCTATTGCTATTTAAGGTGCTCATACCTTTAGCTAGTTGCGTCGAACCGGTACTCAAGGTGTTGACACCTGAGCTGAGTGCCGGCATTTGATCATTCAATTGACTAAGGCCGCTGTTTAGGGATGTTACCCCTGACGTGTACTGGCTTATCCCGCTGTTGAGACTGGAAGCACCGGAAGACAACGTTGTGGTACCGTTTGCCAGTGTCTGAACCTGTTGGGTACTTCCGGCAACATTGGCATTTTTGATTTGGGTATTGGCATCGTTGAGACCAGCCTGGACTTGCTTCAAGCCTTTAACACTTTGAGTTAAGCCGGCAGTGATGGTTTTCAGCTGATCGTTTAGATACAACGATTTAATCTTACTACCGCCGGGCTGGGTCACTGAAGCAACGGTTTTGACGCCTTTTTCTTTTTGCAGGTAGTTGGTTAGGTCGTCAATGGTGCCCAAAGTGGTTTGGGTGTTCAGTGCCTGCTTGCTTTGGATATAGATGGTTGTCGGTGAAGCCATGCCTTTTGAATAATGATCCTGAATCAAGCGGTAGCCGACTTTGGATTGGAGGGTTTCCGGTAATTCATCAGCGTTGTTAAAGTTCAGCGTCTGGTTGACGTTCAACAGAAACGGAATGGCGACAATGCCGATGACGCCCAGTGTGATGAGCGGCCGCGCGATGGCAAGCTTGGAAAGGCCATGCCAAAGTTTGCTTGTGCTGTGGCCGTTGAGGTTCTTGCTGGGCCAGAATAGTTTTTCGCCCATGGTTGCCATGAAGAACATGTTTAAGGTTAGCAAAACGGTCAAAAGAATGAGCACGCCGATCGCAACCCCAACTGCGGACCGATAGAACTTGAAGTTGGCGAGGCCGAGCACGGAGAACCCGATCAGAACCGACAGCCCGGAATATAGAATCGTTCGCCCCCCAAAACGACGGGCGATTCTTGCTGCTTTGGTCTTGGGAATACCTTGCGACAGCGCTGCTTTGAAGTCATCGTATAGCAGAATATTGTAATCTGTCCCGATCCCGAACAAAACCACAACGAGAAAGACTTGGGTGAAGTTGGAAATCGGAAAGTTAACTTTGTCTGCCAAGGTCATGATGATGTTTAGTGATGTTAAGAAAGAAATCGCCACAGTTAGTAATGACACTAACGGAACAATTGGCGAACGGAAAACGATGATTAACACAATGAAAATGAAGATGGCCGCGATAATCTCGGTTTTTTGAATGCCTTTTTCGGTCACGCTTGCAAAATCATCATTAAGGACATCGCTGCCGGTCACGTAGGTTTTCACATGGCTGGTTTTGATTTGTCGTTCGAGATCGCGCGTCTGCGGACCAACCTGGCCTTTCGCTTTAACGTCAACCAATGCCATTTGGGTCGTGCCATCCTTGGCATCAAGCTGCTTTTTGGTTTCGGCATTATCGGATGACTTGGTGACGTTGATGATTTTAACGGCTTTGGAGTCTTTGAGTTTGGCTAAAGTTTGATTGATCGCGCGTTTTTGCGTTGTCGAAAGCTTGTCGTCGCCGTTACTGAAGACAAGGGCAAATGAGCGCACCTTTTGATTATGGTTGGCTTTTTTCTCAATTGTCGCGGCAACTTGGCTTTCTTCGGTTTTAGGAAGTGATAAGGCGCCTTTATCGCGAACAATGCCGGATACGTCGGGCATGGTTAAAAGTGCCACCAAAATCACGACAAGCCAGAAGATAAGTGAGGGGATATGGCGGTCGTGAAGCTTTTTCAATTAAACACCCTTCTTTCACTTGTGAGGCCATTCCAGACTTGATTTTTCAAGTCCGCGGCTAATGGTTTCTGATTCGAGACATGACCTTCAAGTTGCTGTTGGGCCCAGACGATGTCGATCATGCTGACAATGCTGCCGTACAAAATCGCCAGCTGCGTCCGAACGTCGGCTTTGACAATCACGCCGCGCTCCTGGCCTTCCAGCAACATGTTATTGATGAGCGTAATCACCCGGCCACGCGCAGCACGACTCTCAGCGTTAAGTGCCTCGTTGAAAACATTTTGTTGAATAAAATGCAATTCTGTCGGATATTGCTCCATGGACGCGGTCGCCGCATCGAATAAGCGACTGAAAGTGGTCTCCGGATCATCCGGTTGGCAGTTTGCCGCGGTTGCCAGGGAGTCGTGGAAGAAGTTCATAATATCGGTAAAGGCGGTATTAAGAATATCTTCTTTGCTTTTAAAATGCCGATAAATAGTGCCTACCGCGACTTTTGCTGCTTTGGCAATCGAGGGCAGATTGGTTTCGGCGTATCCACGCTCAGCGAAGAGCTTCACCGCCTGCGCGATAATCGGACTTGGTAATGGAATGGCTGTCATGATATTTTCTCCTTTAGGAATGAACGTTCATTCACATATATTAGTTTTTGAGAATATTCATGTCAAGTGCATATTCAAAAAATAATTAATACTGGCGTGGTGCGTTATTGATATCAAACTAAAAACTCGTTTAATGGCGCAGAGGTCAGTTTGCGCCCATACAAAAAAAGCGTTGAAAAAACAACGCTTTATTCGAGACTATATTTCTTACGGCCACAATTTAATACAGCCGAGAATAATTGAAAAAATCGCGGTGCCGTTTTTCAATAGGCGCCCATCGATTTTCGGGCCGATGCGACTGCCTACGATGACACCAATACCGTGTGTGACGATGATAATTGCTAGTAGCGGTAAGGTGGTCATGAATTGGACTTGGCTGAGGTAGCCGACTGCGGCCGGTAAGCTGATGAAGACCGAGTTTAGCAAGGCGATGCCAACTGCTGCATGCGGTTCGCAGCCGAGTAAAACGAGTAGCGGCATGACCAGTACCGGGCCGCCTGCTCCGGAAAGGGCACAAATCAATCCGGTGACAACGCCTAGGATGACGAGCAAAATCGGTTGATTCAAATGATTGACGCCGGGTTTTGGCGGGTGGCGTTGTTGGATCAAAATAGCAATGCCGGATAGCAGGACGACCAGATAAAGTAAGAATTGTACCCAGCTGGTCGGCAGTAATAGATTAAGGCGTACGCCAATAATTGCCCCGACAAAGCTGCCGCCGCTGAGTAGATAAGCGACCCGGCGATCCATGAGCCCTTCATGTTGATAATGACGCGAGCCCAACCAGCCGGAAATAATGAAAGCCAGGAAACTGAAGGCCAGACCTTCCGTAGTGCTATAGCCGAGTCCTGCGGTGTATAGAATGGGGAGTAAAAAACCAGCCACGCCAGTCATACCGACGAGGCCGCCGATTAAGATGTTGCCAATTGCGATGATGATGATTGCCATAATGTTGGGTAACGCCGCGCACACGCAGCTTTAATCCCTTCTACGTCTAATGTTAACACTTCTCGGTTCCGCATCAGCCATTTACCGGCAACCATCGAATCCGCGACATCATTAGCATTGACACTTTCAAGCAACGTGTTATTCCAGTTGCCGGTTGGCCAAAGGTGGGGGCTATCAATGTTTAACCCGATGATATCAGCCTGGTAACCCGGTGCGATTCGGCCCAGATGACCGGATAGATTCAGAGCCGCCGCGCCACCATCCAAGACCATGGACATAATTGTCGGGGCAGGCATGACAGCAGGCTGATGTTGCAAGGTGCCATAATGCAGCGTCATAACGGCGCGGAAAATTTTCATTTCCTGCCACAGACTCAGACCGCCATGCGCCGCGCCATCGGTACCCAAACCAATTGAAACACCTGCCTGTAATAATTCAGGCGTGGCAGGGATGCCTTTTCCGGCGTTACTGAACGGACTGTGACTGAGCTTGACATGATGGGTTTCGATGAGCATTTTTTCCGTGTCGTCAAGAAACAGACTATGTGCTCCTAGAAAATGATCGCTTAATGCGCCGCGTTTTGCAAGGTAGACATATGGCCGCTCACCGCAGCGCGCTAAAATACCCGCGACTTCCTGGGGATACTCGTTCATATGCGCTTCGAGAAAAGTCTGACGATCTACGGCGCGCTGGGCGGCCAGATCGACTAATGTATCGGAACAATTATTTAAGGCGCGTAATGAGTAATAAACTTGCAAAAGGTTGCGGCCGTGGAATTGGTCATACAAGGCGTCGGTGTGGGCGATGGCGGTTTTGGCATCCATGTTAATAGTTGCGGGTAACGTCGGATCATCCATCGTTGAGTAGGCAAGGGCGCCGCGTAAACCACTTTGCGCATACACCGTGCCGGCTGCGGCCATGTGATAGCTGCCTGACTCAACGAAACCGGTGGTGTCGCTGGTGATCATTTCAAGGGCGGCTAACTGGGCATTAAGCGTCATGGTTTCTGCCGTCATGTTGGCTTCAAATGGTAGCATGACTTTTTGCCAGATAATGCCTTTCGTGTCGAGTACGCGGCCACGTAAGAGTTGTTGGCCGGTATGTAAGTGACTATCGATCAAGCCGGGCATAAACAGCCGGTGTGAGCCGTCAATGGTTTCATCTGCTTGGACGGTTATCGTCCCATGGTCACTGACCTGCGCGATTTTATCGTCGCGGATTAAAATATCTTGATGCGGCTTGATCTCACCAGGCGCGGTCATGGTTAAGGTATCCTGAATTAATGTGCTCGTCACTTAAATCACCCCTGTCAGTTTCAACGTGAGCGTATCCCACAGAAGCGAACCGACAAATGTTCCGGTCATCACGGCAACCCCGACAATGATGTACTTCCAGCCTTGATGGACAAATGTGCCCAGCTTATCCGAAATTGCAATGCCGGCAAACGAGCCAACAACGGTAAACGGCGCGGCAAACGCAATGACTTTGGTAGAACTAATCACAACCGCAGCAATCGGTGAAAATGGTGAGGCAACGAGTAGGCCTAAAATGGAACAGTACGCAATAATCGGCAACTTGAATGGCACAATTTTAGCTAAGACCACAGCTACCATGGTAACGGCAATTAAAATGATCACGCCGGGGAGGCTTTTAGCGATACTGACGCCGGAACCGATCCAGTTGGCTAGCAGCGTCCCGACCCCACAAACGCTGAGGAGAAATAACCATTCACGTAAACGCATTACTTAATCCGTCCTTTCAAAGCGGTTGCCGTTTTAGCGCGGCGACTGGCGAACATTTTATCGAAAAGATTGTAGAGCTTGTCGGTTAGCGGGATGGCTAGAAACAGGGTGATATAAATCCCGGTGATGCCGGCGATGGTGTTGGCAGCTGAAGCCATGGCGGTGATGGTGTTGGCATCATGCGGGAATAGTTGCGCAAGGCTGGCACTGGCAGAGGCCATGAAAATGCCGGCTCCAACGCCTGTCGACATCCCCAACGCCTTGGGATCAAACCAACCTGTCAGTCCCAAAGCAGTTGCCATCATGCCGAAATAAATCGTGCCAAGAATACCGCCAACGATGTAAATCGCCATACTGCCGCTTGCTTCATCAGAATCCGAACCATAAGCCGAATTGATTAAGGCAAGGTGATATTCGCGATTCAGTGAACTTGTTGCGCCAATTGCCTCACGGTGCAGCCCCAGCAACATTGCCAGTGGTAGGCCGAAGAAGATCCCGAGCAGATTACCGAAGCCGTGCACCAGCAATGCCGGACCAGCATGTAAGATCATGTCCATATTTGCGCCGGCAGTAATTCCTAGGTTCACGACAAACGG
Organism: Lacticaseibacillus sp. 22; assembly: GCF_055413445.1. Taxonomy (NCBI): domain Bacteria; kingdom Bacillati; phylum Bacillota; class Bacilli; order Lactobacillales; family Lactobacillaceae; genus Lacticaseibacillus; species Lacticaseibacillus sp. 22. The sequence continues at coordinate 56,258 of NZ_JBVAYD010000005.1, forward strand.
GCAAATACCAACGATAACCAATTTGGAAGCAGCTTTAACATGGCGATTGTCAAACCACTGCATCACTTGCGGCCCACTGAGCATACCAAGAATAATGGCATAAAAAACCGGGAATAAAATGATCATGCCGGGACCGACCTTGAGTTTCACCGTTCCGATATATTCGGCGATGACGGTGAACAATGCTGCGACAAGATAACTCTTCCATTCGACTTTGATCCGTGCACGTAAACTGGGATAAGTCATGTTTTGCCTCCTCTTTTAGCGAATGGAACCAGTTTAGCGCAGTTATTCGGGTAAATAAAGGACAATTACATTAAAAAACGTTTTAATGTTCGCGTTTATCCGTCAGCACCTGATGGACAACCTTTTAAAAATGAATAAGTGACGAGCATGACAAATCATATAAAAAGCCAAAAGTCAGTTACCTTGAAAAACCGAATCAAGATCCAATAACGAAAGATCAAGTGCTTTCTGTATTTGGTTTTGATTCGGCAAAGTTTCCTGACGCTTGGCGATGGTGCTAAGTAGCTACTGTGATCAGTTGTTGATCACGCAATTCAATAACGTTATTTGCTGTATTTAGTCGTTTTTGGCCGACTTGTTTTGACCTTTTGTTCCAGATTCTGCTCAGGTAGGCTGGCTGGCTCTTCGTGAAACAGACGGGGCAGGTGGCGTGGCGCAACAGTCGATACTGACGTGACAACCTGTTGAACATGCTGGTTTGGCTCGGTGGTGGGATTGACGGTTGTTGCGGCCGATCCGCTGCTAGTCAACAACCCCGCGGCAACCGCTAAAAATGTAAAGACCATATGCAAAACTCCCTTCGACTGGCTGACATTCTTTAATAACAGCGATTAACAGTCAGTTTAGTAAGGAGATGTGATTGATTTGCCGCATTTGTGAGGTCTTTTCACAACGAAAATGAAACGAAAACATGGTGATTCGTTAACAGAAGCGTAAAGCATGGCGAATATGGACCAAAAGTTGAAGAAGTATGGATGAATCACGCGCCGGGCAGTAAAAAATTTTGAACATGAAAAAAGACGACTCGGGTAAGTCGCCTTTTTACTGTTTGCTCGTTTTCAATTATGAAGCAGATTTTCCTTTTGGTTCCAAGCGCCGTTCCAAAAAGCCTAACGCCAGGTCGGAGATAATCGCCATTAAAGCGGTTGGCAATGCCCCGGCGAGAATGATCGCACCGCCATTGGTTGCATTGGTACCGCGGACGATGATATCGCCCAGACCGCCGGCACCCACGAAGGCACCGATTGCCGTAATCCCAATGGCAACGACCAGCGCGTTACGAATCCCGGCCATGATGACTGACATGCTCAACGGAATTTCAACCATGTACAGTGATTGCCAGCGGGTCATGCCCATTCCTTTGGCGGCATCCATCAGGTTCTTGTCGACATTCTGCATTCCGGTGTAAGTGTTCTTGATGATCGGCAACAAGGAGTAGAGAAAGACCGTTACGATGACGGTGTTCACGCCAAGACCAAGCCCGAGCATGATGATGGACAACATTGCCAAACTAGGAATCGTTTGAATTACGTTGGCAATGCCGATTACCGTGTTGCTCAAGGTGCGGTGGCGAGCAATTGCCAAGCCAACCGGAATCCCGATCACGGCCGCAATCAGCACACCATAAATTGAAATCAGAAAATGGCGAGCAAACTGACTGAGCACGTACGAACCGTTATTGGCAAGGTAATACCAGAATTGCTGCCAAGTATCCATGTTAGCCATTAGTCGTCACTTCCTTTGAAATAATTGTGTTTAGCCAGAAACTTCTGAGCGACCACATTCGGTTCAAGTAATTGATCGTCGACTTGATAGTTCAACTCCTGCATGGTTTTCAGATTGATCTTGCCGTCTAAACGATGTAACAGCGGTTTTAATTTTGGATATTTCTTCAAAAGACTGTTGTTAACCACTAATGAACACTGATAAGGCGGGAAGAACTTTTTATCATCCTTTAGAATCTTCAAATTGTAACTGCGAATGCGACCGTCCGTAGAATACCCGAGAACCGTCTGCATCCGGTTGGCTTCAACCGCGTCGTAAACCAAACCGATTTGCATTGGATAAACGCGTTTGAAATCAAATCCGTATGCTTTGGTGAAGTCACTGTAGCCGTCGCCTTTGCGGTTCATCCAGCTAGAGTCAACCCCGGCATTATAACGTGATGCGACTTTCTTTAAGTCGGAAATGTTGTTGAGGTTATCCTTCTTGGCTTCTTCTTGGGTAACCATGAAAGCATAGGTGTCAGAGAAGCCATAAGACGGATACCATGTTTGGTCATAGCGTTTTTTGAATTCACGCTTGACGATGGTCATCGCTTTGGAAGGACTTTTGACAGGGTTCATGCCTAATGTGCCGGTGATATCGGTGCCGGTGTATCGAGTCGCACTGATATCAGCATCATTACGAATCATCGCTTGGTGAACCACCGTCCCGGAACCAAGGTTGTTCACCAAAGTCGTCTTGTAACCGAGTTCGTGGTTGATTAATTCGGCAATGATATTCGCCATAATCTGTGACTCGGTACTTGTTTGGGAGGCGATTCGGACGGTACCGTCATTACCGGAACCGCCAAGGCCAGGGAAGCCGCAACCGCCTAATAGCAGCACCGGAATCAGCAATAGGGTCAGGAGTAGTTTTCTGAATGTCTTCATCTTGCCACCTCCTAAGCGCGCTCGCTGACAGGTGTCAGGTGGTATTCCAACCGCCCTAACAACCAATCAACAATCAGTGCCAAAATGGTTACAGGAATGGTCCCGCCGATGATGAGATCCGGCTGGAAGAGATTCAGACCATTAAAGATCAAGTCCCCAAGTCCGCCAGCACCGATATACGATGCCAGGGTTGCCCATGCGATGACATAAATAGCAGACAAGCGAATTCCTGCCATAATGACTGGCATGGCTAGCGGCACTTCGACTTGGCGAATGGATTGCATGGCGGTCATGCCCATTCCCTTAGCAGCGTCCATCAACACGGGATCAACATCTTCCATGCCGATGTAAGTGTTACGCAAAATTGGCAGCAACGAGTAGATGAACAATGCAACGATGGCAGGTACTTTCCCAATCCCGAATAAAGGAATCATTAATGCCAGCAAAGCCAACGAAGGCACCGTCTGTAACATGCTGGCAAGGCCGATCACGACTTTAGCCGTCTTAGGAAAACGGGTCAGTAAAATGCCAAGCGGAACGGCAACAATGACCCCGAGTCCAAGTGCAATTGCCGAGATGTAAAGCTGTTCCCAAGTTTTGGTAATCAGTTCACTGCCATGTGCGTTTAGAAATGCAAACATGGTCACACCTCCTTAGGTGCGTCTCGGGTATCTTCAGTTGCCGAAGTGGTGGTCGTCGACGATGCGGCTGACTGATCGTTATTCTTGGCCGCAGCACTGTCTTGATCATCTTCATTGTCGCCCCAAATGGTGTCATAAACGACATCAACAAGTGAGGCACGGGTGACAATGCCGACCAGTTTCTGATCATTGTCGACCACAGGCACATACTTAAATCCGCGCTTAAGAATGCGGTCAGCCGTGTCGCGCAGTAGGGCATCTTTTTTCACATAGAAAATGCTGGACTTAGTGATATCACTCACACTGGTGGCGCTTTGGTAACGGGTTTCCAATGATTCCAGATCGATGAAGCCTTTGAGGTGATCCTCGTCATCGGTGACCAGCAGCGTATCAACGCGGCGTTTGCGCATGAGGGAAATCGCTTCAGCCAAAGACTTGCCAGGTGTGATGGCAGCCGGATTCTTCAACATGATCTGTTCAACAGTGGTGACGTCCGCCCGCGCTTGAACCAGGCGATCCTGACCGACTAAGTTTTCAACAAACTTGTTGGCGGGATGGGTCAGTAGTTCGGTTGGGGTGGCGTTTTGGATAATGTGACCGTGATCCATGACAACAATTTTGGTGGCGAGTTTGAGCGCTTCGTCCATATCGTGGGTCACGAAAACAACGGTCTTACCGAGCTTTTCCTGCAGATTTTTAATTAATTCCTGCAGTGCTTCACGGGTAATCGGGTCCAAGGCGCCATAAGGTTCGTCCATTAAGATCAGATCCTGATTGGCAGCAAGCGCGCGGATAACCCCGATCCGTTGTTGTTGCCCACCGGAAAGCTCTGATGGGTAACGATCCAGATAATCTTCGGGTAATTCGACGAGATCAACCAGTTCTTTGGCCTTTTCCCGGCGCTTTTCTTCAGGCCACTTTAATAATTTAGGAACGATCGTGATGTTTTCATAAATGGTCATGTGTGGCATGAGGCCGATATTTTGAATGACATAACCGATTTGACGCCGCAATTTTACGGCATCGATTTTGTGAATGTCTTTACCGTTAAACAGGATTTGACCGCCGCTGGGTTCCAACATCCGGTTGATCATCCGCATGGTCGTTGTCTTCCCGGAACCGGATGTCCCGATAAGACATACAAATTCACCCTTATTGATTTCAAGGTTAATATGTTCGACCGCGACATTCCCGCCTCGATAGACTTTTTCAACGTCCTTGAACAGGACCATTGGTTGTTCTTCTGGCATCTGACGCGTCCTCCTTTGTTTGGTTGCTTCTATGATAACACATGAAGTTAATCGTTTTTTAATAAAGCCAAAATGCCAAAAATGCCTGCTGCCTGCATAACTTTTCAGTTACAGCTTATAAAATGATTAAATGAAAGTCGAGAAAGTTCCTCTGATTAGCGAACTCCGTGGGTCAACAACAAGCTGACGAGTACCACTGCTCCGTAGCCCAGTGCCAATCGGGTTTGGCCGATTGCAACAGCAGCCATCGCTGTGCCGCCAAAAAGGACGATTTCTGCGATGAGCCGTTGCCACTCCACCAGCTGAAATGGCGATCTGGGTGCCATCCAGCGCCCCCAGGCGAGCAGCACCGCAATCGGGAGCGCAACGCCGCCAATTAACCGACCAACCAACGAAGGAAAATGCCAACCCGCCCAAATGAGCAAGCTGACAGTCGCAATTTCGACCAGGAACCGTAAACCGTCAATTAATGATTTAATCATCCAGCTCACCCACTTGATTGATCAAGTCGTTGACCTGTTGCGGATTATTGGTTGGTTTTTCGATTTCTTGGCTGATGCACGCCAGTACGGTCAGAAGACCTTGGTAGAACCGCGCTTGCGCAGCGGCATCCCTTCGTTTCGTCTGGATAAAGGCAAGCGCCTCGCCGCGACAATCGGCCGTGATTGGCCGCTGCTGCAAGGCAAGTACCTTTTGGCACTCGACTAGGCTTAGCCCTGCCCGCTTCAAATTGATGATCACTTTTGCTGTCGCCGCGTCCGTATGATTGTAGCAGCGGTAATTGCCTGGTGTCCGGGCGGGGATTAATAATTGTTTCTTCTCGTACAGGCGCAGGGTATCCTTTGATAACCCAGTCTCTTCCGCAAATTCTTGAATGTTCATGCAGCCATCTCCTTTGGGTGGTGTAAGCATAGCATTAGACCGGGGTCGAAGGTCAACCGGGAAGACACACCGCGTATTGGTTAAAAATTGAACGCAATCAAGGTGCCATGGATGCTCCCTTCTTACGTGACGAGTAACAAAAAAACCGAGATCACTAAACTGTGATCTCGGCTTTTATGGCGGCCTGATTCATCGTGATTTAATCGGTTGATACCTTTTCCAAAGGTACTTGATCAATATGTAAATCGAAGCACAGGTAACCATGACGCTCAAACTTTTGAGGATGGCTACGAATAGCATATTGTTTGGCCAAAAGTTCTCGAGAAATTTGAAGGCAATACGATTAAAAATAACGAGGAAAAGTGCTGCCCAAACTTCTTTGTCTTTTTTCATGAAGAATCCTCCGAAATCAGCTAGATGATTTGGTAACATTCGAAACGCAATAAATAGTGAGTTATATAAAAATAAGATAAATACTTGAGTATGAATTCTATTATAGAATAGTCGACTGCTGAAAGACAAGCGTTGATAAGTCGACGGCTGCCTATTCTTGACATGATACTATAAAAAAATTACTTTATTTGCGTTTCCTTTGACAACAGGACACAGGTTAGACATTCTTTGGCATTAATACAAGATCTACACCACATGGGATCTTTATCAGTTGTGGCTCACTGCATGATCAATGTCACTGCTTTGATCAGGCAAAACTAACATTACTACTTAGTTCGCCAAAATTGATCCCGGTCAAGGTAAAACCAGATGCTTCTCGGTACACTGGTCTCGAATGGAGGGATCAGCGATGCGTTTTATTCAAACACATAAACAGGAAGCGATGGTGATCGGCGGTGTTCTGACTGCGGCGGGATTGATTTTCAGTCAGGCATGGTTGCTGGTGTTGGCGAGTCTGGTTGCCGGCCTGCCGATTGCGGTGAATGCCTGGGAAGCGCTGCGTTATAAGCAAATTAGTATTGAGCTATTGGTGACAATTGCTTTAGTGGGCGCGGTGATGATTGGCGAGCCGATTGAAAGTGCGGTTGTTAGTTTTCTATTTTTGTTCGGTGACTGGTTGGAACAGCGTAGTTTAGCCAAGACGCGCTCGGCGATCCAAGGCTTGGCTGCCGCAGCACCGAAAACGGCCCGGCTGCTGGATGGGACGACCATTCCGGTGGGGAAGTTAGCGGTTGGCGATCAAGTGCGGGTGTTGGCTGGCGAAACGGTACCGGCTGACGGGCAGGTGATTAGCGGCCAGGCAAACATTGTGGAAGCCGCGATCACCGGCGAACCGGATGCCAAACGCAAGCAGGTTGGCGCCACAGTATACTCCGGTACGCAGGTGAGCGATGGCACGGTTGACATTGAAGTTGAAAAAACCGGCTACAACACGGTTTATCAGCAGATTATCGATTTAATTGAAGATGCGCAGGACGCCCAATCGCCTGTAGCAACCTTCATCCAGAAATTTGCCCGTTGGTACACGCCGCTGGTATTAGTCATCGCTTTGCTGGTGGGATTGATTAGCCAAAATGTCCGGCTGGCGATTACGATTTTGGTACTGGGTTGCCCCGGCGCACTGGTCATCGGCGCCCCGGTTAGCAATGTGGTCGGTCTAGGATTTGGTGCCAAACATGGCATTTTAATCAAAGGCGGCGATGTGGCGACCAAGTTGGATCAAATCGACACGGTGATGTTTGATAAAACCGGCACGCTGACACAAGGCAAGATCCGTGTGACAACGGCTAAGTATTGGACCGCTGATCAGCAACGGGTTGCAGCTATGGTAGCAGCGGTTGAAAAAGCAACGGCGCATCCACTGGGACAAGCACTTGTTGCTGATCTTCAGACGAAGGCCTTGCAAAAGCCGACCGATGTCAAAGTCACTCGCGGGGTTGGGGTGAACGCCCGAATCGCCGGACACGCGATCAGTGTCGGCAATCAAAAGATTTTGCACCAGCCGCTAACTGCTGACCAGCAGGCTGATATTCAGCAAATCGTGGCCAGTGGTGCAACCTTGGTCTTGGTAACCATTGACGACAAACTCGTGGCAGCTTATGGCTTGCGCGATCAGTTGCGGACGGAAACGCCAACCATGCTGAGCACCTTAAAAGCAAGTGGCAAGAAGACAATGGTGCTTTCAGGCGACTCGCAGGCAGCGGTTGAACACATGATGTCGGCACTACCGGTGAGTCAGACGCGCGGTGGTTTACTGCCGGCAGATAAGGTGAAAGCGATCAAAGCAGCACAAGCCCGCGGTGAAAAAGTTATGTTTGTCGGCGATGGCATCAATGACGGCCCGGCCTTGGCACAAGCAGATGTCGGCGTTGCAATGGGTTCCGGCATGGATGTCGCAATTGACACGGCAGACGTTATTTTGACCAACAGCCGTCTCACAAATCTCGGCGTGCTTTTCGACTTAGCCAAGCGGATGAATCGCAACATCAAGCAGAACCTTGTCATTGCAATTGGCACGGTGGCGTTGTTGTTAAGTGGCCTATTGATCGGATTGGTCGACATGGCTAGCGGGATGTTATTCCATGAAATTTCCATCCTGCTGGTCATTGCAAACGCCTTGCGATTACGACACACACCAAGAAAATGGCAAAACTTGACGGCCATCAAGGTACGTCATCCGCAAACGGTTAATAATGAGAATAAATAAAAACGAAAGGATCTTTAACATGACAAAATTAGTTTATCAATTAGATGGTTTAACCTGCCCGAGTTGCCTACAGAAAATCGAAGGGGCACTAAGCCAACAAGCCGGCGTCAAAACCGTCAAAGCCTTATTTAACAGCAGCAAGGTCAAAGCCCAGATTGATCCAGCCGTGACCAATGCCGATGCGTTGAAAAAAACCATCACGGACTTGGGCTACACCGTTGTGAACGTTCGTAGTCAAGAAGCATAGAGCGTGAGCAGGAGCGCTTAGCAATCGGAGTGTAAGCGGCCTTAAGCCTAAATGGCCGGTCTTTGGCCATTTAGGCTTAAGGTCCTTACGCGCAGATTGCTGCGACTGCGAACGCGTTTTAGAACGAGCGTAAGCAGAAACACCTAACAAACGTAGCACAAGAGGTTTTAAGCGTGGGCCGGGCTTTAATCATGACACCCAAGACCTTTACACCCAGGCTTCTAGCGCGGCAAACGCATTTTCAAGGAGGAAATCATGAGCATAACACCAGGCATGCACACTATTGCCGAAGAAACAGTAAAAGCCCACCAAGCAGCGGCAGCTAAACAAGCCGACCATGATCATCATGTACCGACAGCTGGGGCGATGAGCGGACATGTACTAGCAAATTTAGCAGTCTTGCAACGTAAACTGGCCCAATTTTCCCAAACGTTGAGTGGACCAAGTAGTGACGGGGATCGCGAATTGTTAACGCAATTGGCAACACAAGCGCAGCAGCATCTGACGGTGTTAGTAGCAGACTTAGCGGCGCAAGGAGAAGATTTTCCCACGACAACCGCGGAGTTTAGCGAGTACACGATGTTGCAGGAAGATCCCGCGTTTCGTTTTTGGACCAATGATATGAAACTGGATGCTGTGGTTAATGATCTGGATACTTGCCAGCTGTTCGTCAGTCGGGCGATTCCGCTAGCCAATAAAGAGAACAAGGCAGTGTTGGCAGCGGATATGTTACAATTGCAGCGCTGGCATGAGCAAAGTATCCTGCACTTGCAAACGCGTCTCGGTCGTGAGGTGACGGCGGGGCGGACCTTGCTTGAAGAGGACGATGACTGAGCAACATTAAACGATCGATTGACGAGAGAGCCTGTCTGTAAGGGGGATAAAAATGGCGCATAGTTGTACGGCGGTCGTACCGTTATTTAAAAATCTAACTGATGAAGCCCGCACTGCGATTGATGCGTTGACCCACGAGCATCAGGTGCAAAAAGGAACGGTTCTGATCAGTCCTAACACTGCTGCTCATTTGTTAGTGGTCGCACAGGGAAAACTCAAAACTTATCAATTGGCGACAAATGGTAAAGAGCAATTACTGCGCGTTGACGGCCCCGGTGATTATGAAGGGGAAGCCGGCTTGCTGAATATCGCTAATCCGAATGTCTATACCGAAGCGCTAACGACCGCCACCGTTTGCACCATTAGCGCTGCCGATTTTCAACAGTTACTCATGCAACAACCACAAATCAGCTTGCAATTACTCACAGAAAACGCCCGTAAAATGCAGGCATTGGAAAAGCAAGCGGGCTATCTCGGCAACGATTCCATCAATATACGCTTAACTCACTACCTACTGGATCTGCGCACTGCCGCTGGAAAAGACACAGTGACGGTACCGATGGCATGGACGCAGCTAGCCGATTATCTCGGCACAACCCCAGAAACGGTTTCTCGCACGTTAAAACGGTTAGCTGATGAAAAATTGATTCAGCGAACTGGGAAGCAAGTAACGATTTTGAATGCTGAGGATATGGAAGATTTTGTTTGGTAGGGTTGTCGTTCTAAATATAAAAATAATTAAAAAGCCAGTGAGCAATTGCTATGTCGCTTAAAGTTGAAACAAAACTTTTGGGACATGTGGTAAATCACTGGCCTTTTTGTATAGTCATCGTTTAATCTCGCAGATAGACAAGATGATCTTTAAGGCTGTTGATGATGATTCGGGTTAACTTTTCAGGATCGATGAGGCGGTCTGGCGTTAAATAGTAAAGAAGAATATTCCAAACGCCGCCAATAATCAGCAAGTCAATGACCGTTTCATCCTTTGTTGGTGAATGCCAAGGCATCGCTTGTTGGGGAAGCATCTGGAGTAGCTGCTGCCGTTGAGCTTCAAAAACAAAACCCAGCAAGTTATTCTTTTGCAATACTAAAAGTTCATGCCGCTGTTCTTGCCAAAATGAAAAATAGCAGCACAGTAAATCGTGAAAGTTTTTGATCTTTTGGTCAGCAACTTTGGCCAAATACGCTTGAACGGTACTTTGCGTGTAATACTGAATAATCGCGAACTTGCTGGGAAAATGTTGATAGAAAGTTTTTCGAGAAACATTTGCTTCTGCCGCGATCTCTGAAATCGTCAATTCGTTAAACGGATACGAGGCTAACTTATTAAATAAAGCTGTAACGATTGCCTGTTTTGATCTTAAAGCAGTTTTATTCATAATTACTGACTTCCTTCAAAAGAAAAGTAACATAAACGTCAATATGTCACCATTATCTCCAAAATCCTTTTACATCGCATGAACATATTCTACGCTATAACTGTAACAAATGTTACGTTTTGAAAGGAGTTTGGAAAATGTTACTTGATTATTGGATGTTACCAATTTTGTTCATCTTACATGATTTTGAAGAAATGATTATGATGCCAATTTGGAAGCGGCAGCACAATCAGCGGCTCCGGAAAATGAAAAAGTCCTTCTTTGGTGCCGTGACGAATGGACAAGCCTTTTCAGTGGGGGTTTTAGAAGAGTTAATCATTTTAATCGGGGTATCGTTAGTCAGTTCGGTACTGCACAGTGATCGTTTATATCTGGCCTTCATGGTGACTTATACACTGCATTTTCTCATGCATTATCGAATGTGCTTTGAATTTCAAGGTTACGTGCCTGGGGTTATTTCTGTCACTTTGGAACTACCAGTTATGATTTGGTTGATAACGATTTATTGGCAACGAAGTCAGAGTACGTTCGGCGAATTTTTGGGCTATGTGACTGTAGCTTTTCTCATTCAGTTTGTTAATTTACGTGTTATGCACACACTTATGCCAAAAATTCAGGCAAAGATGGCAGCCTATACGAGGACGTCATTGCTTTAGTAAGTTTTCCAAGGCGAATAACAACAAAGGACACAACCGGTTTTGGTCTGCGGATGTGTCCTTTGTTGTTATCAGTCAGGATTAGCAATGTGTTTTTTCATGCCGAAATAATAGGTAACAACGGCTATCATTGAGGCCAAAGTGAAAGCAGAAAGATATATCTGGCTACTTGGCAGGAAATACCAAGCCGAAATTGCTAAGAGTATGCCTGTGATCAAATAGAGATACAGGAAGATGCGGGTTCCTTTCAAATTGGCAGGCTTCGTTACGAGAAAATAGAGGAAAAAAGCCGAAGTTGCAATACCGAAAATTATAGAAGCGATGTGTAATAACATGTTTGAGCCTGCCTTTCGATCGGGTGTTGCTGTAATCTCACAGAACAATCAAATATTGAAAATAACCGTTAAACGGTACTAGTTCGCCGATAAAACCGGATGCGTGCGTCGTTTTTGCCAGAAGAGAAGGATAATCCCCAGTAAGACTACCAGCAATATATGGACAACATTTGACGCCACACTAGCCTCAAGTCCAAAAACGCCGCCAGTCAGTGACTGCGATGTCGTTGTCGGGAGGGACTCGAGGACGAACTTTTCACCGGACAGCCCGGAAACGGTTGTGCCAAAGATGGGACCTTCTGCAAAATTCCACATGGCGTGAAAAGCACCGCACAGCCAGATGTTGCCTGTCAGTAAGCGAAATTGTGACATTGCAATGGCAAAGAAAAACAAGCCAGTGGCAGCGGAAAAATTATAGCCGGGATTGGCAAGATGCAAAAGTGTGAAAAAGATGGCGTTCAACAAAACCGCCAGCCCGACACGATTTTGTTTGAGCCAGTAGCCCATTATATATCCCCGACAAAGCAATTCCTCGAACATCGATTGAATCGCATAGCCGAAAAAGAAAAGTGCCAGCCACAGCAAGTTTGACCATTGGAAAGTCGCCAGCACATGGTAACCGCCAAGCAATGCGATGATGCCCCAGATGAGGCTGAACATGAGCAGGCCAAAAAGTAAGCCTAAAGCATAGTCTCTAACGGCATTTTTACGGGAAAAAGGCAGCAATGTACGATCACTGCGATAATAGATGGCCATGCCGATAATGCCGATAGCTTCAGCGTATAAAAAGAGCAGGTTCAAAGACATCGGGATGTTGGTTTCATCTATGTCGATGTCGAACAGACCCATCAAAAAAGGAATCAGCTGTGATGACAATGACCAAGCAAGTGCAATGCCATAAACGATTAGGATAGGTCCTAATAGCTTTGAAAATTTATGTAGTTGTTTAATTGGATTCACCTCTGAATAGAATTTGAATAGAGAAGATAGCTTAACAACAAAAGAATATTTTTAGGGTAGCCTTAATTTTTAGCGTAGTCAAGCGATCCAAACCGAGTTACCGGTGAACGCGTTATAGGCGCAGGCGGTTCATCTCACTTGAAATAAGTATCACTAACATTCGGAATACTGGTACTAGTACCCAAATGTGCGAAAACGCTTTTATTGTCCTTGCTATTCCGTTAGTCTTCATATTGAAAATAAATAGATAAGGGGTCCAGCAATATGGAGAAGAAGATTGTTGCCGTGACGGCTTGTGCAGCGGGGATTGCGCATACGTATATGGCTGCGGAATCACTGGAGCAAGCGGCGAAGAAAATGGGCTATGAGATCAAAGTCGAAACCAATGGGGCAATCGGTGCTGAGAACGTGTTGACGAAGCAAGATATTGAGCAGGCAGACATGGTCATTGTCGCCTCGGATATTAAAATTGATCCGATTCGATTTACCGGTAAGCGGCTTTTCGTTACCCAATCAAACCAAGCGATTGAAGATTCGGAGGCATTGATCAATCAGGCGTTTGAAGAAGCCAAAATTTTTGGAAAAAAAGGTGCGAAGGTTGGCAAGATTCAGGTAGGTAACGATAAAGATAAGGTCAACTTTTTCACGCATATTATGAGCGGCATTTCATACATGGTGCCCATGGTGATTGCAGCCGGGTTGCTTTTGACGATTGCTAATCTGTACGCCTTTCAAAGAGACGATTTAGGCCGAATTGTTAAGTGGGGCTTTGACAATAAAACGCAAATGGGATTCTTGATGGCCAAGTTGTTCTATGTGGGGCAAATCGGCTTTAAGTTGATGATTCCGTTGTTTGCCGGGTTTGTCGCGAATTCTATTGCTGACAAACCAGCGATTGCCCCGGCGATGATTGGCGCTTATTTGGTCAATGATCCCGAGTTTCTGAATACGAAGGCGGGCGGCGGTTTTATTGGCGCCATCATTGTTGCCTTTATTGTAGGTTACATGGTGAAGGGCTTGAAAAAAGTGAAATGGCCAAAACTGCTGGTGCCGATTGTGCCAATCATGATCATTCCGTTTATCGCCACCGCGGTCATTATGTTGATTGTTCTTTATGTCATCGGAAACCCGATCGCGGTTGGCATGGATGCGATGTATAAAGGTTTGACGGATCTCAATAACAACTATTCCGGAGCGCCGATTTTGATTGGCGCTATCTGCGGGGCAATGATCGGGTTTGATTTAGGTGGACCGATCAATAAAACGGCTTTGGTCTTTGGAACCGCGATTTTCACGGATACGTTGACCAAGTATGGGATTAACGGGGCCAATTTTGTTCCTGGAACCGCGACCCAAGCAGCAATTTCCGTTGCGCCACTGGGAGTTTAGCTGGCCACCATCTTATTCAAAAAGAAATTCACCAAGGATGAAAAAATCGCCGCCAGTGCTGCTTTTGGGATGGGAATTGTCGGCGTCACTGAAGGCGCGATCCCGTTTGTTGCCGCTGATCCAGTCAGAATGATCTTCTCTAACGTGGTTGGTTCAGCGGTTGCCGGTGGTCTAGTAGCTGCGACAGGGTGTAAATTTTACGGCGGTATTGGCTCGCCACTGGGAACTTTTATTGGCTATATTGAACAGCCGCTACCGTTTATTACTTGGATATTATGTGTCTGTGCCGGAATCCTGACCGCCGCATTGTTAATCGGCTTCACCCGCAAACAAACAGTGGAAGGACTCGCTGTTGAACCCGAAAAGTAACGCTAACCGCTGAAACCGAAAAATGAATAGGTAGGTAGAAAAGTGAATAAAGAAGTTTTTAATCGCAGCCATATTTTATTTGATGAAACGGCAACAACCCAGGAAGAAGCTTTCAAAAGCCTCGCCAAATTTGCTTATAACGCAGGCTTTGTCGCTGATGAAACAGCCTATTTTGAGGGGTTAAAAGCTCGTGAAAAGGAAGCAACCACCGGCTTTAAAGATCATATCGCCATTCCTCATTGCAAAAGCAGCGTCAATAAGAAACCGGGGTTATTCTTAATCAAATTTAAGCAGGCAATTCCGTGGCAAGCATTAGATCAAAAGCCAGTAAAGGTGGCTTTTGGCTTGACCATTCCGGAACAAGGGGCCACCGAACATTTGAAGTTGCTAAGCCTGATTGCCAGAAAGCTGATTGACCCAGACTTTAGAGAAGGGGTCCTGACGCAAGATGATCCAGAAAAGCTGACAGCAATCATTGATCAAATCGAATTTAGGGGTTAATGCAGAAGTGAAAAGAAAAGTTCATGTCATCCATCACACCCACTGGGACTTTGAATGGTATTTCACTGCCAACGAGTCACTGGTGCAGTTGGCTTATCATTTGGATGAGGTCATGCAAGCCTTAGAGCAACAGCAAATCAGTTACTATTTGCTGGATGGGCAGATGAGTATTCTTGATGATTATTTAACCAGTTTTCCAGAACAAAAAGAGCGGCTAATGAAGTTAGTCAAAAGCGGCAAACTCGCTATTGGTCCTTGGTATACGCAAACCGATGAATTAATCGTTCGCGGTGAATCAATTGTCAGAAATCTGAATCTAGGCATGACGTTAGCAAAATCATTAGGTGGCTACATGAATGTTGGCTATTTACCGGATTCTTTTGGGCAAAGTAAAGACATGCCCAAAATCTACAATGGGGTTGGCATTCAGCAGGCAGTCTTTTGGCGCGGGGTGCCTGACGATGTGACAACGCAGCGTGAATTTTACTGGCAGGCAGAGGATGGTTCCCAAGTCTTAACCGCGAATATCAAAGATGGCTATTTTGTGGGCGTTGGTCTGATTTATTCTGATGATGCGCCTGCCCTTGTCAAAACGATTGCGGCCGGTGCTACGGGTGCAGATTTACTGTTACCGGTCGGCGGCGATCAACGGTATATTGATTTTAATTTGCGCGATCGCATGAACCTGTATCGCCAAGTGCTTCCTGATACAGAGCTAGAAGAAAGCAATTACCCGGCGTTTTTTGAGGCAATTAAAGAAAACGAGCTACCAACAATCACCGGCGAATTTATTTCTAGTGCAGTCTCCAAGATCCATCGTTCCATTTACTCTTCTCGTTACGATCATAAATACTTAAATGATAAAGTGGAACGGCGCATGATTTATCAAGTGGAGCCGCTGATGGTGATGGCAGAAAAATGCGGAATCCCGTATAAGCAAGGCTTGCTAGATCGAATCTGGAAGCTGCTGAATAAAAACCACGCACATGACTCTGCCGGCGGGTGTAATAGCGACAAAACGAATCGGATCATCACTGCGCGCTATGTTGAAGCAGATCAGCTTTCTTACTCATTAGTGGATTACCTCACCAGAAAAATTTCCGAATCGCGAGTTCAGGTATCCGAAGGCGAATTGGTGATTTTTAATACCTTGCCGTGGACGACTAAAAAGGTCATAAAATGTGAGGTATCGACTCACTTTGCCGCGATCGCACTTGAAAAAGACGGCGTGACGATTCCGGTCGAATGTTTACAAACACGCAAAGAATCGAATCGTTCCATTCGCCGAAAAGAAGTGGCGGATGCACCCTCCAACGCTTATTACGTTCATGAATTATTGATTGAAGCAGAAGTGCCGCCGCTTAGTTTTGTAGCGTATCAGGTGGTTGAAAAAAATCATACATTCACCGATAAAACGCTAGCCGAAAACGCGACCGCTTCGATTGAAAATGATGCGTATCAGGTGACATTTAAAGCAGGCGAACTATCCTTAATCGATCGCAAACGCAAAACCGTCTATCAGAACTTTTTGGCGTTTGAAGATAGCGGGGATGAAGGCGATACCTATGATTATTCGCCACCTTATGTGGATGATCGGTATCGACTCAATTTGAATGGTGCTACTTGTCACATGATCCGCAACCAATTAATGGAAAAACTCATTATTACCGGTGAGTGGCAAGTTGCCAAAGACCTAAAGGAACGCCAAACTAAAAAGCGAACCCAGGCAAGCCCTTATGAATTGACGATTGAACTATTAAAAGGCAGTCGCCAGCTTCAATTTCATTTGGAGCTCGACAATCATGCGTGTGATCACCGGATGCGGGTGTTGATTGAGACGCCGAATCAGAATGCTTTTTCCTATTCGGATACGCCGTTTGGTACGGTGAAGCGAGCGGTTGAGGATCCTCATATTGACGATTGGCAACAACTGGGCTGGCGGGAAGAACCAACGGCAATTTTCCCGATGCTGACGTATGTCAACAGTCATGATGCGACAACCAGCTGGACGGTTTTTAGCAAGGGGATCAAAGAGTATCAATTCATCGGCGAAAAGTTTCAAACGATGGCCTTGACGTTGTTTCGCTCGGTTGGTTATCTCGGCCGGCCGGATCTGCTAAGACGGCCAGGGGTGGCTTCAGGCAATGAGTTTAAAGCCATTCCGACACCAGATAGCCAATTGCAAAAGAAAATGCGCTTCAAATTTGCACTGCAGTTAGATCACGATTTTCAGCCAGCAAGCTTGGCAAAAGATTATCTCGACTATGCGATCAGCAGCCCGTATTACCAGATCCAAGACCTGAATCGCTTTACCACAACGCTTAAGTATTTTGTCTCGAATCCTTTAGGCCATCAAGTGCCAACACCAAAAGGAATGACGCTTGACAGTGAGACGCTGGTTTTCAGCTCATTACGCAAAAGTAACGACGAACCGGGCTTTGATATTCGGGTTTATAATCCGGATCTTAACCGGGAAGTGGACGGCGGCACTATCAAAGGCTTGCGTGATGTGCGGTATACGTTTGTAGATCTAAGGGGTCATGCTGTCACTGAAACCTATGAAGATGATACGATTCTCCTAGGCACCTTTAAACCGGGTGAAATTAAAACGGTCCATATCGTTGAATGAGGAGAAAACGAATGCCAGAAGATATTTTTATTTTAATCGAGTCGTGTCGGTTGAACTTCACTGCTGTGGAACAGGTGATCGCCGACTACCATTTGAGTAAACAACCGGCGATGACCATTGATAAATTATCTGCGCACTTAGCGGTGTCAAAAGCTTCTATTACGCGGTTTTGTAAGAAGATCGGTTTGAGTAATTACAAAGAGTTGGTCTTTCTTTACAAGCTGTCTTTAAACCAGGAAACGACTGATTTATCCGTATCCTCAAAGATCACGGCAGCCTATCATTCGCTTGCAACCCGCAGTGACAGTCATTATTCACAAGCAGTCATTGATGCTTTTTGTGAACGGTTGCATCAACATAGAATCATTCATTTTTTTGGTAAAGGCTTCAATTCTTACGCTGGCGCCGATTTCCAGTTCAAGTTTTCCCGAGTCGGCAAGTATGTCCGCGTAATCGCTGATGAAAATTCGATTTTGATGTCTGCCAATTTTGCGAACCAAGATGAGTTAATCATGGTGGCGAGTTTGCGTGGGGATGACGAAGAGCTGCTGAAAGCGATGAAAATTGCCAAGCAGCGGCAAGTACCGATTCTACTGATTACGTCTAATCGTTATTCGCAACTTGTTGCCCATGCGGACGTGACGCTTATTGCTGCCAGTTTGACCAAAGAAGAGGCTTTAGGCAATATCTCACCACAAATTCCGATTTTGATTCAGTTGGATATGGTTTATGAGCGCTATATCCATTTATATGCCGATGCCGTTTCTCAATGGTTGGCGTCGGAACAAATTTTACACAAGTAACGGAGGAAGCATGAAGAAATTTCCCGAGAACTTTTTGTGGGGCGCTGCAATGTCGGCACCGCAAACAGAAGGCCAGAGTTTAAATTTCGGAAAATCAGCCACCATCTGGGATTACTGGTTTCAAACCGCACCGGAGAAGTTTCACCAGCAACAAGGACCAGCGATCACATCTGATGTTTATGGCCAGTATTTAAAGGATTGTCAACGCATGCAGGAAATCGGGTTGAATTCAATCAGGACATCGATTTCCTGGGCCCGTCTCTTGCCGGATGGAAAAACGGTCAACCCACAAGCAGTCGCGTTTTACCGGCAGTATTTTACCGCCATGCGTGATCATGGGGTCGAACCGATCATCAACCTGTTTCATTTTGACATGCCGATGTGGTTGATGGCGCGTGGTGGCTGGGAAAGTCGGGAAGCCATTGCCGCCTTTGCCTTTTACGCCCAGACATCATTTGAGTTGTTCGGTGATCTGGTTAAAAAATGGACAACCTTTAACGAGCCGCTTGTCCATGTGGAATGCGGCTACCTGTATCAGTATCACTACCCAGCAATAGTCGATTTTAAGCGGGCTGTCCAGGTGGCTTATCATAACTTGCTTGCACATAAAGCAGCAGTCGCGAAGTTTAGAAACACGCTGCCGTCTGGTGAGATCGGAATCATTTTGAATATTTCACCGACATATCCCAAAAGTGAAGCAACTGCGGACATGTTGGCAGCTCGGCGCTCGGATCTCCTGAACACGCGTAGTTTCCTGGATCCCGCAGTTTTGGGGACCATTCCGGATGATCTAGTTGCGTTGTTAAGTGAAAATGAATTGCTACCAGTGACGAAACCCGAAGATCAGGCACTGATTAAAGACCATATCGTGGATTTCATCGGCTTAAATTATTACCAACCGCGCCGAGTTCAGGCACCAACAGCTCCCAAAACGCCTGCGCAAATGCCGGCCGACTTTTATCAGCCGTATGATTGGCCCGACAAAAAGATCAATCCTCATCGCGGCTGGGAAATCTATCCCAAAGCGCTTTACGATGTTGCCATGATGATGAAAAACGACTATCACAACATGCCATGGTACGTGAGCGAAAATGGTATGGGGGTCGCAAACGAAGAAGCTTTTATGGCGGATAACGGCGAGATTCAAGACGACTATCGCATCGCATTTATGAAAGAACACTTAAACTATTTGCACCAAGGTATCCGCGAAGGCAGCAACTGCTTTGGGTATCATGCTTGGACGTTTGTGGATTGCTGGTCGTGGTTAAACGGCTATAAGAATCGCTATGGATTTTATCGGCTGGATTTAGCGACAGGCCAACGATCAATGAAGAAAAGCGGCCGCTGGATGAAGCAGGTCAGTGAAAACAATGGATTTTAGAGGTGACCAATGAGTCTAGGGGTATTTGATATAGGCGGAACCACGGTTAAGCACGGCATTTGGGAGCATCAGCAGTTAAGCCCAGTCAACGCTTTTCCAACACCTGTCACATTTGATGAATTACTAAGAAATATGGCCGAAATTATCCGCGATGCCAAGCGCCCGCTAACAGGCATTGCCATCAGCGCACCAGGAGCAGTTGACCAAGAAAAGCGGAAAATACTAGGCATCAGCGCCGTGCCTTACATTCATCAACGGCCGATTTTTGATGAATTCGAACAACAGCTCGGCTTGCCGGTGACAATCGAGAATGATGCCAACTGTGCAGGGATAGCCGAAGTAGAACTAGGCGTCGGCAGAGAAGCACAAAATATTGCCTTTGTTGTTCTGGGCACAGGAGTAGGCGGCGCACTTTTTGTTAAGCGGCAACTGTACAAGGGAAGCCATCTGTATGGTGGGGAAATCGGCCTGCTGAAAAGTCAGAGTCAGCAAATCTTTAGTCAAACCGGAACTTTGGTCAAAGTCGCGCAAGCTTATTCTGAACAAGTTAATCGTTCGGTTGATGGGAAAATGCTTTTTGAGTTAAGCGAAAAAGGGGACACACTTGCAAAATCGGCGTTGGATGAAATGTATCAGACCATAGCAAAAAACCTCTATAATCTTCAAGTTCTATTCGATCCGGAAATGATTGTTTTAGGCGGCGGCATCTCTCGGCAGCCAACATTAGCAGCTGAGCTTTCAGGGCAGTTATTTGAGCAACTAAAAAAAGAAGGCATTGAAGAAATCATGCCGGTCGTCAAATGCTGCCATTTTCATAATGATGCCAATCTAATTGGGGCGGCGTTGAACTTCCAGAAGATTTTCCCTGATCAGGATCGGAGTTAAGTAAGTTTAAATCCGAGTGGGTCAAGTTTTATGGCAACTCTTAGCCATCATTATTAAGTGAAGCGTGTTGAATGATTACCTGGAAATCCCATAGACTGAGATTAAGTTCAAAGAGGAGATTGAATGACTCTTACAGTCCTCCTAGGTCTTTCTCCTTTACTTTGCATTCGAGTCGTTATATTATCAGAATGCTTTTATTTACCAGTTAATGGGTCCATCTCAATTTATGGCGAGGAGGATGGAACATGACACTGCTTAGAAAAGTTATTTGGGTATTCGTGTTTGTTATTTATGGGGTAGTGCTTTTTTGGGCTTCGTTTTACAGCAACAGTGCTTATTTTTTACCGGTGATCGCCATCCCTGCTATTTTTTCGGGAATATTTTGGCTAATCGAAAATGTTAAGAAAAACAAGAAGTGAGGAATGTTCGTCTTACTGTGCCACTTTGGTTTAGCAAGATGCTTTATTGTCGATTGATATTACGTTCCGCCCTCTTTTGTTGCTTTAACTGAATGCTTAAGAAGCGGTTGCTTAGAACGTAAATCAATAAAAATGAAAAAGATCGCAGTACTCGGTTTGAGAGTATTGCGATCTTTTTGGCCAGTGGCTACTTTACGGATCAAGTCTACTTAAATCAGACAACATTTAAGCATTCCTACTAACGACAGACTCGGTTTGCTTTTGCGTATCAACCGCTGCCCGAATCGCCTTTGTAAACTGCTCAATCGCAGCGGGGGCGTTTTGCGCTTCCTTGGCGACAATGTCCACGATGGCGCTGCCGATAATGACGCCATCCGCAATCGACGCCATGGTTTGGGCTTGTTGCGGGGTATGGATACCGAATCCGATTGCTGTTGGCACATCAGTATAGCGTTTGATTTCCGTAACCAACGTTTTTAGACCAGTGAAAAATTCGTCCCGTTCACCGGTGATGCCCACAGAGGAAACCACGTAGATGAAACCAGAAGCACTTTTGGCAATTTTTTCGATCCGGTGGCCAGAAGTCGGCGTGATTAACGGGATAATATCAATGCCATACTTTTCTGCAAACGGCACAATTTCAGCGCGACTTTCGTATGGCAAATCGGGGATCACCAGACCGCTAACTTTTAGCTCGGCGCAACGCTTCAAAAAGGCATCGTAGCCGTACTTGAAGACGATGTTTAAGTAAGTCAGAAACACGATCGGCACCGCGGTTTCCTTCCGCGCTGCCGCAACGATTTCAAAAACGGTTTTGGTGCGCACGTTGGCAGCAAATGCGCGCAGGTCCGCAGCCTGAATCACTGGTCCATCCGCAACCGGGTCAGAAAAGGGAATGCCCAATTCGACAATATCCGCGCCGCCATGTGCAAGGGCAACAATGTTTTTGACAGTGGTATCGAAGTCCGGATCGTCCGCAACGACAAATGGGATGAAAGCTTTATGATTTTTGAAGATGGCAGCTAAATTACTCATCAACGTCAACTCCTTTGTATTTGGCAATGCTGGCAACATCTTTATCGCCGCGGCCGGATAAGGTGCAGATGATGATTTGGTCCTTGGCCATGGTTGGGGCAATTTTTTCAACGTAAGCAATGGCGTGGCAGCTTTCGATCGCCGCGACAATGCCTTCTTGTCTAGCGATGTATTCAAATGCCTGAACCGCTTCGTCATCGGTGATTCCAACATATTGGGCGCGGCCTGCTTCGGCGAGGGCGGCGTGTTCCGGGCCAACGCCGGGGTAGTCAAGACCAGCAGAGATGGAGTAAACCGGATCGATTTGACCGTCTTCGTTTTGCATGAATAAGGATTTCATGCCGTGGAAAATACCGACACTGCCGCGTTCGATCGTAGCAGCGGTTCGCGCCGTATCAACGCCTTTACCAGCGGCTTCAACGCCGACCAGTTGTACAGAAGGCTCATCAATGTATGCGGCAAAACTGCCAATGGCGTTACTGCCGCCACCGACACAGGCTACGATCATGTCCGGCAGCTGTCCTTCTTTAGCCTGCAGTTGTTGCTTGGATTCAATGGAAATGACGCTTTGAAAATGTTTGACCATCTCCGGAAATGGTGCTGGACCCACGGCAGAACCGAGCACATAAAAGGTGTCATCGCTGCGACTGGCCCATTCCTGAAGGGCAGCGTTGACCGCGTCTTTAAGCACCATCGAGCCGCTGGTGACAGAATGGACTTTGGCGCCGAGCAATGTCATGCGATAAACATTTAACTTTTGGCGGTCAGTATCTTCTTTTCCCATGAAAATTTCACATTCCATGCCCATCAAAGCGGCGATCGTGGCGGTGGCAACACCGTGTTGGCCAGCGCCGGTTTCGGCAATTAACCGGGTTTTGCCTAGATGCTTGGCGAGTAAGGCTTGTCCGATAACATTGTTGATTTTATGGGCACCAGTATGATTGAGATCCTCACGTTTGAGATAGATCTTGGCCCCGCCTAAGTCTTCGGTCATGTTTTTGGCGTAATACAGTAGCGATGGTCGATTAGCATAATTGACTAACAAATCGTTGAGTTCGGCTTTGAATTGCGGGTCGTCTTTTAAAGTGTTGAAAGCCGCGGTGATTTTTTCGAGTTCGGTCATTAAGGTTTCCGGGATATACTGGCCGCCAAAGTCGTTGCCATAGCGGCCGGCGCGGTTTGTAGGTTGAGCAGTTTCATTTAGTGTTTTCATAAGTGATTTCCTCTTTTGCGTTTTGAGTAAATTGATGAATTTTGTGCGCATCTTTGTGACCGGCAGTTTCAACGCCGCTGGACACGTCAACGATAGTAGGGTGGACGATTTGAATGGCACGGGCAACATTTTCCGGCGTCAGACCACCGGCTAGAATCAGTGGCCGCGCGATGTGTGGAATAGCCACTAGATTGAGCAGTTGGCCACTGCCTTTTCCGCTGTCGACCATGAGATAATCAGCCGGTGAAGTTAAGTCAATTGCCTGGCGTTCAAAGACCTGGATGACTTGCAGGCCAGCGTGTTGCAGCTGCTTAATTTCGGTTGGTGTACTTGTTCGATGCAGCTGCGCAATTTCAATGGCGCCGGCTTGATAAATCGCCAGAATATCGGCGACCGATTCATGAACGAAAACGCCCACTGGTTGAATATCAGGATGGAGTAACTTGCGTAAAGCCACTGCCTGTTCCAGGGTGACGTGATGCCGTCCGGGAGCAAAAACGAACCCGGCGAAATCCGCTTGAGCAGCATTGATGGCTAAAATATCTTCGGGATGCATTAAGCCGCAGATTTTCACTTTTACCATTTTTCAAATCCCCCTGAATGCCGTAATTAATTCCCGCTTGTGCTTGGAGCGCATGAGGGTTTCACCGATTAAGACGGCGTTGAAACCGGCTGCAGCTAACTTTTCGACATCTTGTTGCGTTTGGATCCCGCTTTCGGCGATAACAGGAATCGAGTCAGGAACCATGGCGCGTAGTTTCAGACTGTTTGTAAAATCAACCTGAAAATTTTTCAGATTCCGGTTATTAATGCCGATGATTTTTGCGCCTGATTGCAAAGCACGGGTCACTTCTTCGGCGGTGTAGGCTTCGACAATGGCTTGCATGCCGAGATCCTCAGCGAGTTGGCGGAAGGTGCGTAATTGTTGATCAGTTAAGATGGCAACAATAAGCAAAATAATGGACGCACCATTTGCCTTGGCTTCGTAAATCATATAAGGATCAATCGTAAAATCTTTACGCAATGTCGGCACTGAGACCTGTTGGCTGATCGTCTTTAAATAGCGAAGATGGCCGTTGAAGTAATCAGGTTCAGTGAGGACGGAAATAGCATCGACGCCGGCTTGCTCGTAAGCTTGAGCAATCGCCATGTAAGGAAAATCCGCCACGATCGTTCCTTTTGATGGCGAAGCTTTTTTGACCTCGGCGATAACTTGCAAACCAGGCTGCTTTAAGGTGGTGAGGAAGTCTGATTTTGTGGTCGGTGGTTGATGGGCAACGATACGTTTTAGTTCAGTTAAGGATTGGTGTTGTTGGCGGCGAGCAAGGCGGATTCTGGTTGCTGCGACGAGATCATCTAAGATCATGCCACCACATCCTTACGTTTGGCAGAAAAGGCGAGCAGGTGATTTAATTCTTCACGTGCCTTCCCAGCGTCAATCGTTTCCGCAGCGAGAGCGATGCCGTCTTGAATGCTCAGTTTCGGATGAGCCAGATGCAGGGCAGCACCGGCGTTTAGTATGACAATGTCACGTTGCGGTCCGTGCTTGCCAGCGAGAATATTTTGCGTGATTTGGGCATTTTCTTCAGGTGTCCCACCGACCAGATCGGCGCGCTGACTGCGATTGAAGCCGAATTGTTCTGGCGTCACCGTATATTGGGTGAGCTGGCCGGCATTTAGTTCAACCACAGCTGTTTCCGCGGCGGTTGTCATTTCGTCAAGGCCGTCACGACCATGAACAACCAGTGCATTGGTGACGCCGAGCTTTTTCAGGACGTTGGCTAGCGGCTCCAGCAAAGTTTCATCGTAGACACCAAGCAGTTGGCGCGTTGGGTGAGCCGGATTCGCCAGCGGACCGAGAATGTTGAAAATAGTTCGGAAACCAAGCTGTTTTCTAACGGGAGCGACATACTTCATCGACTTGTGATATTCCTGCGCGAACAGAAAAGCCAAATTGTTTTCCTGCAGGCTTTGATAACTGACAGCCGGCGTTTCGTTGATATCCAAGCCCAAAGCTTCAAGTACATCGGCGGCACCGCTCTTTGATGAAGCTGCGCGGTTACCGTGCTTGGCAACAGGCGTACCGGTCGCCGCAACGACAATGGCACTGGTGGTGGAAATATTAAAGGTGTTGGCATGATCGCCACCGGTTCCGACAATTTCCAAAACATCCTTGGTTTCCGGAAAAGCGAGTGCGTGCCGCCGCATAGAAGCTGCCGCACCGGCAATTTCGTCAATCGTCGGTCGCTTAGCCGTTAGCGCCGTTAGTAGACTAGCAGTTTGCACTTCAGACGCCTCGCCATTCATAATTTCATCCAAAACAGCTTGGCTTTCTTCAAACGTTAAATCTTCGTGGTTGACGACTTTTTCAATAGCTTGTTTGATCATGGCGATCCCTCCAAATTTGGTTGTGACAGTGGCTTGGTTGTTGAGAAAAAAGGCTAAGCGAAAATGGCCATCGTTTGATTTCCTTGGTTTGTTTCATTTTTGGGGGACCTCCTTTGATCGTTGAGATGAGTGGTTGTTGTTGACGTGCTTCTTCATAACGCGCTTGCAGTCGCCATAATGCGTTCGCCAGCCCAGAAACCTGCATGTAAGGACCTTAACCGCAATGGCCAAAGACCGGCCATCACGGTTAAGGCCACTTACACTCCGGTTTCTGACCAGGCTGGCTTACGCTCACAAAAAAATCCGCCCATAACTAAAAACTAGTTAAGGACGGATTTTCCGCGGTGCCACCTTAGTTTGATCGCTCGAGTCTTCGACAAATAGTCTAACTTGATTGTCTAAAAAAGAGTCCGATTGATCACGCTTAGCGAGGGACCAACATCCCTCCGACAACTGACGTATGCCTGACGTTTCCCCGTACTCGCAAGCTTTCGGGAGAACCCTCCGTGGTCCATTTAATCATCTGCGTTCGATTGCACTCTCAGCAACGGCAACTCTCTGTGCGCGCACAATGATCTTGATCTCCACATCAACGGTTTTTCATGGACGAAATATTAATGATTGATTCGTATATTAGAGAATGTTCATAAAAATGTCAACACTTTTAATTTACCTGCGTGTATTCGGCACCGGCCAGTTTTCCTCTGTTTCTGAAAATAGTGAGACTCGCACAGGGACGATATCGTTTTAAATACTTTTAGTACGCAACTGCCGCCGATCCGTCCAGAGCGCAACAGGGGAAAGACATAAGACAATTAGAGCACCAGCAAGATAAGTGTGACTAAACGCGCGTGACAACTGGGTATTTTTACGGTGCGTTATTGATTGAAAAGTTGTTTGCAGCGTTTGCTTCTGTGCAATTTGTTTGATGCCGTTTAAAAAGGCGGTCTGGTTCGTGTTGATGGTCGTGGCACCGGTGGCCAGTTTGGTGACACTCACTGACAGAGGTGAGTGGCTTTGTTGCATCATTTTCGTTAAAGCGGTTAGCCCAGTTGTGACCTTGATATTAGCGTGGCGTAACGCGGAACTGGCATCATATAGTCGCCGCAGATCAGTTCCTGTCGCGGGTTTGGGTAGATTGGTTTTCACTTTTGCTGCTTGAGCTATGACTTGTTTCATTTTTTGTTGCTGATGAGTTGTCGGCGTGGATGAGCCGGCGAAAACTTTCCTTAATTGCTGGTGGGCCACGCTTTTGACGTAGGGTGAGAGCACTTTTTCCGTTACGATTTGATCGCTGGCATGGTGAATCTGGGTCTTAGCTGTGTCGATATTGGTATCCAGCACTGTTACCAGAACGGCGATGCCTAGGCAGGTGCCGATTTGGCGGGCAGCGTTGACGATTCCAGAGCCGATGCCGCTTTTGTTTTTTGGCAGGTAGCGAACCGAGGCGACCAACGAGACCGAAGCGAAGCCAAAACCCATCCCGTTGATGATGAGCAGTACAACGATGAGTGCGGTGGCGGTGTCGGTTTTAATGAGCGAAAGCAGGAAGAGACTGGCTGCCATCACCAGCATACCGGTGAGTGTGACCGGAATCGCGCCGACTTTGGCAAACAGTCGAGTCGCAAGCGGCATGGCAATCATGATGGTCAGTGAAACGGGGATAATGATCAAAGCAGCGTGTAAGGGACTATCTCCTAAGACGTCTTGCAGAAAATAATTCAGGATTAAGCTCGGTGCAACTAAGGCAAAACCGGTCATGAAGTAAATCACACTGGACGCACTAAGCGTTTTTTCCCGGAAAAGATTGAGCTCCAGTAACGGATGCCGAACCATTTTTTCAGTCATGATAAAGACAATGAGTGCTATCCCACCGCCAATTAAACTGGTCAAAATCAGTGGTGAAGTCCAGCCGTATTGGCGACCTTCCAACAGCCCAAACGTGATGCCGCCAAGTGCAGCTGTCAGTAACAGTAACCCCGGGAAATCAATCCGGCCGGCAAGTGATTCATCATACGATTCTTTTGCGCACACAGTAACCAGTAAAAATGCGAGAATGGCTAGCGGAATATTAATCCCAAAAATCCACCGCCAAGAAGCTATTTGTAAAATGATGCCACCAATGGGCGGTCCGCCGGCAGCTGCCAGCGCAGTAACAGCACCGACCAACGCAGCGACCTGATTGATTTTTTCTTTTCCGTAGACTTCGATGCCCATCGGTAACACGATTGGCGTGATGATGGCCCCGCCAAGACCTTGAAAAAAGCGGAATGTAATGAGTACGGGTAGCGAGGGTGCGGTCATGCAGGCGGCAGAGAAGCCTCCAAACAGAGCCAGACCCAGTAACATGATTTTTTTACGACCATAACGATCCGCTATTTTGGAAGCCGTAATCATAAAAACCGACATGGCAAGTGTGTAAATCGTCATGACCCAACTGGTGTTCGCAAGTGAACCGTGAAGCTCGGTCATAATTTTGGGAATCGCAATATTCACAATAGTCGTGTCCAACGTCCCCATAAACATGGCAATCGTCAGGCCAATAAAACAAAGTACTTTAGTCAAGCGCGTCATTGCATCAGATCCTTTCATCTGCTACATTTGTGTATATGTGACACATGTGTGACTTTCGAAAGCACTTTGAGTATACTGGGGCTAAAGATAAGCAACAAGGGTTTGGTGACAAGTGCTACAAATTGATGGTGTTTGTGTCAGTTAGGAGACGGAGAACATGAACGGAAAACAACGCATGGCGCGCCAATCAAAACAATGGTTAGTGGATGCATTAGTGACGTTGATGAAGGATGAGGCGATTGAAGATATTTCGATTACGGAAATTGTCCAAACAGCGGATTTATCAAGAAGAACCTTTTATCGTGCGTTTAAAACCAAGGATGATTTAATCGATTATCTGTGCCGCCAACTAGCAGATGATTATTTCAAAAGTTTAAAAGCGGCCACGCGTGATCAAACTCCGATTAGTTTTGCCACCACGATGCAAAACTTTTTCACATTTTGGTGGCAACAAAAAGACCTTGTCCGGTTGTTGATTCGACAAGGTCTGTTCGATCGGTTGAATGGCGTCTGGCAACAAAATGCAGTCGCGCATTATCGTGACTTTCCGGCGCCGTGGCATCCGCAAGGTACGGATCAAGAGGTCAACTACATCATGGCCTTTGCACTTGGGGGACTCACCAATATTTTGCGGCTTTGGCTAGTCCAAGCGCATCCGGAATCCCCAGAAGAAATCCAGCAATGGGCACAAGCTAGCTTTGCACAATTAGCGCGGAGTTTGGGTGGTGGTGAAAATAACGCGCCTCATGAAGCTTAAGGGCGATCGTGCGGTTAAAAGAAGAAATTGATAGGTAAAGTTAAATCGGCATTACTAAATACGAGCACGCCGTCAGCAGCTTTTCCCTTAGGTACATCGAGTATGAGATTGATCGTCTTTTCCTCGCTCGTGTTGATAACAGGTAGGTTTGATGGTGTTTCAATGGCAACTTTCTGATTATTCGCGGATGCGGTGAAGTGACTCGGTGAAAAGCTAAGCGGAATGGCGTAATGGTTATTATGGAAAGTTAGCGAGATCCCGGTTTTATTTTCGGGCATGTTTGGCAAGTAGGCGGACTTAATCGTGAATAATAGTTGTTTGTTATGCCCGTAGTAAGCAACTTTGCGACCGATCGCGACGGGCTTGCTAGTAATGGCACTGTGCGGAATAGGGTATGTGGATGGAACAGTGATGACTTTTTTGCTTGTGCGCTGGCGGGAGGTTGTTTTTAAAACTAATTTTGTCGATGTAGCGTGAAGCTTTTTCAGCGTCACGGTTTTCTTTGTTGCCTTACCACTGGCTAATGGCTGGTTATTCAGATCTTTTAGCGAGTATTTAGTGTTGGGTTTGACTTGAAAAGTTAACTTAAGAGCGTCATGAACAGTGGTTACTTGCACTTTGGTTGCTTGTGGCGATTGCGTTTGGGCGTGCGCTGCTTGCTGAGGGGCGAAAATACCGATGCCCAAAAGGATGGCGAATATAGTGGCTGCTTTTTTCACAGTGATCCCTCCAAGTGGCGTGGATTTATGGTATGTGGCTAATTATAGTTGAACTTTGGCTGTGGATACTATCTTTTTCTAATAATATCATAAATATTTGGGGGGGTTTCTGTGACTGATATTTGTCTTTAAAATAACTCAAAAGTAGCCATCGCATTTTTAGCAGGTTTGCAATGGCCGCTTGCTTGAGTTCTTTTGCCAATGAGGGGGAGATATAATTCGCTGTTTCAAACAGGTTAGTTTTTGAATCCTAAATGGGCAATAATAGTTCATTTGGCGCTGCTTTTGGAATAGTTTTGGTCATACCTCTTTGCCCTGTGAAGGTTCCTCCGACACGATACCAAGTTGCTCCTTCATTGCTTTAAAGTAATTTCTTTGATCGCTTCGTGTGCCAAAGGTTGATTCGCTTTGGGTCGTATTTTAGCGTACCATCTTCACCAAGAACACGGTCATTTTGATTTTTTGTGTCCATGTTGAGACCCTCCTTGTAAGGACATATACACGAGTTGAGATGTTAGTACAAGTATGAAAGGTGCACTTAAAGAAGCAATTTAAGCTAGGCAGCACAAATTAATGAACAGTTATCAAAATGTGACACTTAAACGGCTTTGGATAAAATAAACCACACTGATCCAGCCTTTTCAAGCCAAGCGAGCGTAATATTTTAGGTTAAATGTACTGCATAATCTCACACTTGAAAAACTCAATACTGCAAATGATCTTTAGATATTTATTTGCGACTCGCCCTGTCAGCTTGTCAATTAATCAAGCCAAGGACACAACTTTGACCGCATCCATTGCTTGTACCGTTCTCGGACGCTGGCGTGGTTAGCAATCTTTCCTGAACGTGCAATATAGTCACAACTGATCAAGCCAGTCAAAATGGTGTAACCACTTATCTTGCGAATAGATAACTCGATTCTAAAAGGGGGTTTTGATTCTCGTTATTCATCCCAGACGTTCCACTAAAATGCCATTATCGTCGATGCTTTCTTCCATCATTGCTTTACGTAAATCGTAGTCGGAATTACTTTCGAAGATACTATGCTTAACAGACAACAGACTGATGACACCATTTTCGGCAATGATAGGCTAATATTCAACATTTTTACCAATATTAAATGACGCGGAAACTGTAATCATAGTTGAATTTCCCTGACGGCGCTTTTTAACAGTCATGTTTATCGTTCTTTCCCATGCCATGACCATCTGTGCAGTTTTTTTGTATCAAGGTGTTAGCCGAATTAAAACATATAGTTGCTCTTGTAAGTAAGAGCGGTTTGCGCTATTAATACCTTAAAAAGGGAGTGGATTGCTTATGACATTAGAAGTTGTTCCTTTTTCATCCGCATCATCCGAAATTGATGGGTTGAAGATTATTCATGTGAAGATGGTGACGGATGAGCGCGGAACGGTTCGAGAGTTGTTTCGCCAGAGCCAGCATTCGCAAGTGTTAGTAAACCCTAATATGGCTTGGAAACAGGTCAATTTGACCCGGACTAAGCGCGGGGCTGTTAGAGGGTTGCATGGTGAAGCGATGTCGAAGCTCGTCACGGTTGCCCATGGAGAAGCATTTGGTGCCTATGTGGATACAAGACGGGACAGTCCTACTTTGGGTTCCGTTGTCACGGTTCGTTTAACGCCAGGTGTGCAGGTTTTTGTTCCTCAAGGCGTTTGCAATGGGTTTCAGGCGGTTGCCGATGATACGGAATATCTTTACTTCTTCGACAACGAATGGCAAAAGGGAATGACCGGTGTGGCACTAACACCTTTGGATCCTGATTTGGGGATTGAGTGGCCGATCGCCATTAAGCCTGATAATTTAGCGCAAATTTCAAAAAAAGATTCCGAGGCGCCTACTTTGAAGGAAGTGCTGAAACAACTGGCAGAGACGCGGCCAAAGGAATAACTAGCAAGGATAGCGACTGCCAACCCGGTTACATAGTTTATCAAGTGACAGGTACAAAAATATGATCCTGAGACGTCTTTTGATAAAACAAAACGCGCTGACCCAGCTTTTTTAAAGTTGGACGTCAGCGCGTTCTTTTTGTTTACAGGAAATTTTCCAAACCCACAACCAAATGATTCGCTGCCTGAACCTTGCGAATGGCAACGGCGACTCCTTGCATGAAGCTTTGGCGATCGAAGGAGTCTTGGCAGATGGTGAGGGCTTCACCGGGACCGCCGAAGAGGACTTGTTCGTGGGCGATGTAACCTGGTAAGCGGACGGCGTGGACCGGGACGTCATCAATGCGTTGGCCGCGGGCGTCGTTGTCGATGGTGGACAAGGGCTTTTGGGTGCGTCCGGCGGCGATTTTGTGCGCAGTGGCGATGGCGGTGCCTGATGGAGCGTCGGCCTTATCCTGATGGTGCATTTCGATAATTTCGGCATCAGGGAAGTAGGCGGCGGCTTCCTGCGCGAACTTCATTAAGAGAACCGCGGAAAGGCCGAAGTTTGGGGCGATTAGACCGCCGAGATGACGGGCTTGGGCGAGTTCGATTAAGCGGTTTTGATCGGCTGGCGTCATGCCGCTTGTGCCAACGACCGGGTGAATGCCGGCTTTGATCGCGGCTTCAATGTTGGCAGCGACGGCAGTGGGGTTGGTAAAATCAACCCACACATCGGCAATGTCGGGATTGAGCTGATCATAGCTCGTGAGCACTTTTGTATCAGCTGGTAGTCCATATTTTTGGGCATCAGCGGCAATTGCTTTCGGATCAAAAACGGCACTTAATGCGAAATCTTTTTGTGACTGAACCATTTTGACTGTTTTTTGACCCATGGCACCGCGAAAACCGGCGACAAGAACGTGAATCATGCAAGCACCTCCGCTTCAATTGCTGATAGTTCCGGAACCCCTAATAGATGGGCTAATTCCTGTTGTTGTGCCGCTGTTAATGGCAGTAACGGTAAACGCGGGCTGCCGACTTTGAATCCCAAAGCATTAAGTGCGGCTTTGGTAGGCGCTGGGGATGGAAAATGGAATAACGCGGCCATTTTCGGTAACAGTTGCCGTTGTAATGCAGCTACAGTGGTGATGTCACCGCGATCGAGCGCACGATACATTTCCCGGATGCTATGGGCATATAGGTGGGAGGCAACTGAAATAACGCCCATCCCGCCCAGTGTTTTGATCGTCAGCGCTTGAGCATCTTCGCCGGTCCAGACATTGAAGGCATCGTGTTTGGTTCGGTCGATGATATCGCTGAGTGCTGCCAGACTGCCGCACTGCTTGATCCCTTGAATCATGGGGTTTTGTGCCAGCGTTGCCACGGTTTCCGGTAACATGTTTACGCCGGTTCGCCCTGGAATGTTGTAAATAATGATCGGTTTTTGCGCACTTGCCGCAACCGTGGTATAGTGCGCGATCATGCCATCTTGATCCGGCTTGTTGTAATACGGAACCACAACCAAAGTAGCATCAATTCCGGCAATTCCACCGACTTCATGCGTAAAATCAGTGGTTTCGCGGGTGTTGTTAGACCCTGAATTGGCAATGACGAGTGCGCGCCCGTGAACCATGGCCACAAAACGGGTGTAAAGGGTGATCTTTTCATCATGACTCAACGTAGGCCCTTCACCCGTCGTAGCTCCAACCACAAACCCGTCAGTGCCTTGATCAATGAGATGATCGACTAACCGTTGCATACTATCATAGTCAATTTCATCGCGGTCGTTAAACGGTGTCACAATCGCGGTGATTAATTCTGCTCTTTGCATTTAAAAACCCCCTGAGCGCGAGCCGGCGCGTTTAGAAGTCGGAGTGTAAGCGGCCTTAAGCGTGATGGCCCGGTCTTGGCCATTGCGCTTAAGGTCCTTACACGCAGACTTCTGCGCCGGGGAGCGCGTTAAAGTGAGCGTGAGCCAGCCCGGTTAGAAACCGGAGTGTAAGTGGCCTTAGCCGTGATGGTCGGGCTTTGACCATTGCGGCTAAGGTCCTTACACGCAGGTTTCTGGGCTGGCGAACGCGTTATCGAAAGCGTAAGCCGCCTTTTATGCCAGCAAACGCGTCATGTTGAATCCAATCGGCAAGCCATCACCAAAAGATCCGTGACTGTCCTTGCACGCTATCAATCAAGATCCTCAGCCGCTTCCGCCATCCGATGCGTCAGAAAATGAATGATAGCCGTCACACCTGGCGCTAGAGCTGCTTCATCTGGTGAAAAGTCAGCGGCGTGCAACTGCGAATCCGGATCATTCACGCCTAGCCAAAACATGGTGCCAGGAATTTTGTTTAATAGATAACCAAAGTCCTCACCGGTCATGACCGGATCGGTTGGCACAAAGGTTACGGCTGGGTCGGCTTGCATGAAATCAATGAAATCTTTTGTCAGTTGCGGATTATTTTCGACGGGATAATAACCGCCTTGATTCAAATCGACTTTGACTTCGCAGTTGAAACTAGCCGCGATGCCTTGACCGATATCCCGAATTCGCTGTTGTAAGAAATTAATTTGCTTTTGCGTGAAGCCGCGCAAGGTGCCTTCTAGATGGGCGCTGCCGGCAATCACGTTGCGGATGGTTCCGGCGCGCATGAGGCCGAATGTGATCACGGCGCTATCGGTGGGGCCGACATTGCGAGCGACAACCGTTTGGATTTGGCTGATGAAACTGGCCGTTGCGACGATCATATCGTTAGCATTTTGCGGTAGCGCTGCATGACCGCTTTTACCGATTAGATCAACGTTAATCTCAGTGGTGCCGGCAAAAAGCGTTCCGAGCCGCGTGTTAATCGTACCAGCAGGCAGGTCAGGCCGATCATGCAGGCCATAAAATTCATCAATCTGCCACTCACCGGTGAAAGCGCCCATGTCATAAGCCAGTTTACCGCCATTCTTGCTTTCTTCAGCCGGCTGGAAGAAGAAAATCAGATGATCCTTTGGCTGATGAACGGCAAAATAACTGAGAACGCCAAGTGCCACGGTCATATGCATGTCGTGACCACATGCATGCGCAATCCCCTGATGATGCGAGGCAAACGGCAAACCGGTTGCTTCGGTGACCGGTAACGCATCCATATCGGCGCGATAACCGATTGTGCGTTGCGGATCGGAGCCAGTGACTTTGACTAGAATGGCGGTTGGTAACTTCGGTAAGGTACGAATGGTAAGAAAAGTCTGCGGAAAACTTTGGATGGTTTTGAGCAGGAAGGCATGGGTTTCTTTTTCCTGCAGCGCTAATTCCGGGATTTGGTGGAGCTGGCGGCGAATAGCAATGAGTTCGGCTTCCTTCATTAAATGTCACAACTTTCTGAGTTCATCAAGCAGCACCGTCTTAGCTTCGGTTTGATCGTTGACTTTTTTAATCACCTTGGCTGGGACACCGGCGACGACTGTATGGGCAGGAACATCATTAATGACAACAGCGCCCGCAGCAATGACAGCCCCTTCGCCCACGGTCACGCCTTCAAGCACAACGGCATTGGCACCGGTCATCACGTGATCACCGATTGTCACCGGCTTAGCTGACGGCGGTTCCACCACGCCGGCAAGCACTGTGCCCGCGCCGATATGGCAATGTTTGCCGACAATGGCGCGGCCGCCAAGCACGGCCCCCATGTCAATCATGGTTCCGGCACCAATTTCCGCGCCGATGTTAATAATCGCGCCCATCATGATCACCGCGTTGTCACCAATCAGCACCTGATCGCGAATGATCGCACCAGGCTCGATACGGGCATTGGTTGTTTTGATGTCCAATAATGGCACCCCGGTGTTACGACCGGCAGCCTCGACATAGTAATCATCCAGTTTAGCGGTTTTTAAAACGGGCTGAATCTCTGCCCAGTCACCGATGACAGTGCCGGTGTGTTTGCCAATAAATGCATGGACACTTTTAGGAAAATGCAAGTCGGCTAATTTGCCTTTGAGATACACTTTGACCGGCGTGGTTTTCTTGCTGTTTGCGATGGTTGAAATGATTTTTTCGGTATTGAGTTGTGCCATGATGGCCTCCTATTTTTTTGCGGCAGTAGTGGCGGTTGATGTCGGCGCTGGTTGACTTGGAGCGGTGTAGTGCTGATCGTGTTGAATCAAATCGGCGTAAGTTTCACGCGTGACCACCAACTGTGCCTGGCCATCTTCGACAAAAACAACGGCTGGACGCGGGTTGCGATTGTAGTTGGACGCCATCGAGTAGCCATATGCGCCAGTGTCGAAAACGGCAACCACATCGCCTGGCTGTGTGGCTGGCAGCGGGGCATCGTCAATCAAAATGTCGCCGGATTCACAATACTTTCCGACTAAATGGACATGTTCTGTGGGCTGGGCAGTCGGGTGATCCGCAACCACAGCGGTGTATTGAGCCTGATAAAGGGCAGGGCGGATATTGTCGCCCATGCCGCCATCAACCGCAACATAAGGCCGCAAGCCCGGGACATCTTTGCGACTGCCGACCGTATACAGACTGTAGCCGGCAGGACCGACAATCGAACGGCCCGGCTCAATCCAAACGGCAGGCAATGGCCAGTTGAAACCGTGGCTTTGGGTTTTCAGGGTGGTCACAATCGCCTGCACAAAAGCTTCTGGTGGTAGTGGATCATCCTGCTTGGTATACGCAATCCCAAAACCGCCGCCGACATTGAGGACTTTAGGGGTGAAGCTGAATTGCTGGTGCCAATGATCAAGGACTGCCAGCAGCTTTTGGGTGACGGCTTCAAACCCGGCGACTTCAAAAATCTGGGAGCCAATGTGGGCGTGAATACCCAGCAAATTAAGATGATCATCCGCCAGAATACGCTTGGCTGCTTCATCGGCTTGCCCGCTTTCAAGATCAAAGCCAAATTTACTATCGGTTTGGCCGGTTTGGTCATAAGCGTGTGTATGAGCACTAATCCCCGGTGCCACCCGGATCAAGACGTTTTGCTTGCCCACGGCCGCCTTTAGCAACTCGTCAAGCAGGTCCAATTCATGAAAATTATCAACGATGATCGTGCCAACCCCGGCGTCTAAAGCTTGTTCCAGTTCGGCTTTGCTTTTGTTATTACCGTGGAAGCTGACCTTTTCCATGGGGAAGTCCGCTGCTTGAGCCGTGTATAACTCGCCACCGGAAACAACATCGACATGAATGGCTTCGGCTTTGGCGACCTCATACATCGCGATGGTAGCAAACGCCTTGGAAGCGTAACTAACGGCGTATGCGACTCCCGCCGTTTCAAAAACCTGCTTGAACGCCCGAATCTGATGGCGAATGGCGCCAACGTCATAAACATAAAGCGGCGTTTGAAAAGTGTGGGCAAGTTGACTGGCAGCAATCCCGCCAATCGTTAATTGACCTTCGTGATTTGTGGCAAAATTCATTCAGTTCATCCTCCCGAGTGATGGCAGGGCAACGGCAAACGAAAAGGGACCCTTTTGTTTGGCCGCGCGTCAAACAAAAAGATCCCAACTTGCAATCTACTTGAATGATAGCGCCCCGCTTAGATACCTAAGCGACAGTACAGGATTTATTCAATCCTGGCCCAACAGGCTCACCGATCCCGGATCACCCATTTCGGCAACCGCCCCTTTCACCGAATGTCACCACGAAGGATCTCGCTCGATTCGGTTAGTCATGTTGGCTGCAACCTCTATCTGTTTAACACCACATTATAATAAAAAACGGTACGCGTCAAATTTTTGTGAGCGCGAGCCGGCGCGGTTAGGGACCGGAGTGTAAGTGGCCTTGGTCGCAATGGCCCGGGTCTGGCCATTGCGACCAAGGTCCTTACATGCAGGTCCCTGCGCCGGGGAGCGCGTTATGGGCGTAAAAGCGGACTTGTGGCCTCAGGCGTAATGGCCCGGGCTTGGTCATTGCGCCCAAGGTCCTTACACGCAGACTCCTGCGCTGGGGAGCGCGTTATGGGAGTAAAAGCGAACTAGTGCCCTTAGACGGTGATGGCCCGCTCTTGGCCATTGCGCTTAAGGTCCTTACACGCAGACTTCTGCGCCGGGGAGCGCGTTATGGTGAGCGAGAGTACCTTGCTCAGAGACCAAATATAAGAGCCTCAAACATGGTGGCTGACGCTTACTTTCTATTTCTTCAGCGCGAACAGTGTGACTGTATGCCAAAGAACCATCTTGACAGCCTGATTCCCAACAACCCACTTTCAATCCGTCACCCCAATACCTAGCAAAAAATTAAAAACATTTTTAAGCTCATTATTACTATGCAATGGCGTCAAAAAATGCTGTTTTGGCGGGATGGTGGGGGCTTGTGTTTCTCTGGGAGTCTGTTAAAGTACAGAATAAAATGACAGAGTTCTCATTTGCATTGCCGTCTGTTGATGCCAGATGAAAATCACTTACGCAATCGCTGTCGGTTGGTGATTGGCAAGGTTGTTGGCGTCAAGGATACACTGGAAAATGGGGTTAGGGAGGCAGTTTATCGTGCGTGTCGTAAAATTTGGCGGTTCGTCATTAGCAGATGGAGCGCAGTTTGCCAAGGTTGTGGCGATTATGAAGGCGAATCCTGCCCGGCAGGTTATCGTAACCAGTGCGCCTGGTAAACGGCATCCCGGCGATGTCAAGGTGACAGACCTGCTAATCAAGTACGCCCAAGCGGTGTTGCAGCAGGGTGAAACGGCTGCAATCGTTGCTGAAATTGTGGCTCGGTATCAGGCCATTGCCACGGCGTTCAACCTTGACGCGCAAGTTGTGGAAAAAATCGAAAACGAACTATACCAGTTACCGAATACCAGCTTTAAAAATGCCGACTACCTAATGGCTGGCTTCAAGGCACGAGGCGAAAAATTAAATGCTTTTCTCATGACGGCGGTGTTGAATCACGAAGGTATCGAAGCCACGTATGGTGAACCGAAAACATTAGGAATTGTTGTAACGGATCATCCCAATGACGCTGAGGTTTCACGTGAAACTTACGATCGTTTGGCGGCATTTCGGCGGCCGCTTGGTGTGCTGGTAGTACCGGGATTTTATGGCTATACCAGTCACGGCGATATTGCTACTTTTTCACGTGGCGGCTCGGATATTACCGGTGCGATTTTAGCAAACGGGTTTCATGCCGACCTGTATGAAAATTTCACTGATGTTGATGGCGTTGCGGCTGCTGATCCACGGGTGGTGGCAAATCCGCAGATGATTCAAGAAATGACGTATCGGGAAATGCGGGAGTTATCATATGGCGGCTTTGGCGTTTTTCATGATGAAGCGATTCTACCGGCCATTGCGGGACAGATTCCGATTAATTTAAAAAATACGAATCATCCTTCTGCCCCTGGGACGATGATTGTCCCGGAACAACATTTTGTGCCGAAACATGCGATTACCGGCATTGTCAGCTCGCAACATTTTGGGGCGATCTATCTGCATCGTTATTTACTCAATAAGGAAGTCGGATTTACGCTCAAGCTGCTGCAGGTTTTGGCGCGACATGGCATCAGTTATGAGCATATGCCAAGCGGGATTGACGATTTGACCATTATTTTGGACGATCGGCAGCTCACAGAGGCGAAGCGTAAGGCCATTTGTGCTGAAATTCAGGAAGTTGTACACCCGGACGTTTTGAAGTGGATTGACGATTATGCGATTATCATGGTGGTCGGTGAAGGGATGGCA
Source organism: Lacticaseibacillus sp. 22 (assembly GCF_055413445.1). Lineage (NCBI taxonomy): Bacteria > Bacillati > Bacillota > Bacilli > Lactobacillales > Lactobacillaceae > Lacticaseibacillus > Lacticaseibacillus sp. 22. The sequence goes on from NZ_JBVAYD010000005.1 coordinate 95,399, forward strand.
CAAAGAACCGGATTGATTCAGACGATTTTGCAGCCGCTAGCGAGTGCCGGGGTGCATGTGTCAATGATTAATGAAGGGGCCTCCCAGATTTCACTGATGCTTGGCACATCGCGGGAATCGGCGAATCGGGCAGTCAAGGCCATCTATAACGCCTTTTTCATTCCGATCAATCAGCGCTTGGAGGTGCAGTGAGTATGGTGACATTACAAAAAGTTCATGGCTCTGAAAATAGTTTCTTTTTATTAGATGAAACGCAATTGAAACAGCCATTGACCACAAGCCAACTGGCAGCTTTTACCAAGCAGGTGACGAATCGCCAAACTGGCTGGTTAGGCGGAGCGGATGGCGTTTTGGCAATAACGGATGCGCCCGGGACTGCTGGAAAAATGACGGTGGTGAATACTGACGGCAGCCTGGCTAAATTGTGTGGCAATGGTTTACGGACAGTTGCCCGCTATCTAAGTGAAAAAACCGGTCAATCAGCATTCAAGGTGCATACGGATTTTGCCGACTTGGCCGTTGCAAAACAGTCGCCATTAGCTTCCGGCGTTCCGGCATATTCAGTTGAAATTTCGCCAGTCAGTTTTGCCGCCGCTGACTTGCCATTTGCCAATCTTGGCGTTGACCGCATCGTTGACACTGTCTTGCCGGCTATTCATCCTAGTTTGAAGTTTACCGCGGTGGCAGTACCCAACCCGCACTTAATTGCATTTGTGTCTAAAGAAGAACTGGCCAGTCCTGATCTGGAGCGAATTGGTAAAATGTTAAATGCCAAAAATCCGTATTTTCCGGAAGGGGTTAACGTAACGTTTGCCGAAATCTTAGGTAAGGACACCTTGTTTGCCCGGACTTATGAGCGCGGCGTCGGGTTTACCAATGCATGTGGCACCGGGATGTCCGCAACGACCTTAGCGTTTATTCTGACTCATCCCCAGGAGGCGGCATTTGAACGCGTGAATACCGTGTATAATCCAGGCGGCATGGTGAAGACGATGGTTCATCATGATCACGAGCGTTACTGGATCGAACTCATCGGGAACGCAACCGTGACGGCGACAATCACCGTACCGGATGAAGCGCTTGAAAGTGGTAAACTGACACAAGCAACTTTCCAACCCACTGGCGAGCAGGCGGCTTATGAGCAGTTCATTGACTCATTGCCGCATCGAGATTTGGCAGACACATTAATAGAAGGAGCATAAATCAATCATGAGTGGTTATCACGTAGCAGTTGTAGGGGCAACCGGCGCGGTCGGAACCCGGATGTTGAAGATGGTCGCAGAAAGCAAGCTGCCAATTGCGTCAGTCCTTGCCTTGGCCAGCAAACGGTCAGAAGGTAAAACGGTACCTTTTCGTGACGGGACGTTAACGGTTCATGAAACAACTGATGATGCGTTCAAGGGGATTGATATTGCATTATTCTCAGCAGGCGGCTCGGTTTCCAAACGATTTGCCCCTGCAGCTGTTAAAGCCGGCGCGGTGGTCGTTGATAACACCAGTGCTTTTCGTATGGAACCCGATATTCCGCTGGTTGTACCCGAAGTCAATCCGGAAGCCCTGCGCACCCACCACGGCATCATTGCGAATCCGAACTGTTCGACGATTCAAATGGTGACCGCACTTGAGCCAATTCGCAAAGCATTCGGCCTGAAACAAGTTGTCGTTTCAACCTATCAGGCAGTTTCCGGCGCCGGACAGTCAGCCATGAATGAATTGTTTGATGAAACCCAGGCTGCCTTGGACGATAAGCCATTGGAGCCTAAAATTCTACCAACTGCTAGCGACAAAAAGCACTATCCGATTGCTTTCAACGCCTTGCCTCAAATCGATGTCTTCGAACCAGACGGCTATAGTCATGAAGAGTGGAAAATGATTCACGAAACCAAAAAGATTATGGCTGGCGACATGAACAGTGATGCGATCAAAGTCACCGCCACTTGTGTTCGGATTCCAGTGCCAATTGCCCATTCCGAAGAAGTTTATTTTGAAATTGAAGACGCTAACGCCACCGCCGACGACATTCGCGCTGCATTAAACGATGCGCCTGGCGTTGTGGTGCAAGATGATCCAAGTCAACAGCTCTATCCGCAAGCTATGAATGCAGTCGGCAGCAAAGAGGTCTTCGTTGGCCGTATTCGCCCGGATGCTGAAAATCCTCGGTTCTTCCACATGTGGGATGTTTCCGACAACCTTCTTAAAGGAGCGGCATGGAACTCCATGCAAATTGCCGAAACGATGGATGCCATGGGGTTAATTCAACCGAAATAACGAATAAGTTTAATAAAGCCATTTGCGTAGTGCACGTCAAAACACTAGGCAAACGGCTTTTTGTTTTGCAGCGGGGGGACAACAGACGTAACATGCCAGCGTCCTCTGTAAATAACGCCTCTAATTCTTGCTAGAAGCTTAAGATGCTGCCAAATTGATTGACGGATTTCTTAAAATAACTATACTGATGAAAAACGAGTATAGGAGCATGTTACATGAAAAAGCATCGTTTCGTCATCGCATTGATCGGCTTATCACTTTTTGCAGTCAGCAGCACTGTTGCCGCCGATATGACGCAAGCCAATATCGATCAGCAGGTTGTCCAATACACGTTGAATGGCAAGGGGCTGGTCATTTTCAATCATGCGCGCACTTATCGCACGAAAAGCACAGCCGCAGTTTATCAAGGCTCCTTTGCTGCAGATGCACCGACAGCAAGCTTTAAAAAGGTCGGCAACCTGACCAATCATAAAGATTATCGAGTAACGCGTAAGATAACAGCCAAGGCTAAGTTGAAAGGATCGGCCACGCAGACTTTTTACTATGTGTCCGGGCACGGTTGGGTGAAAGGCAGCGACTTGACGCGATCGTGAACTGTGTCTTCAATTTCAGGGAAATCCGTGTAGCAACGCAGCTAAGATTGCGTGAATCTGTACGGATTTTTCTTTTTGACTAAAATTGGTAAAGTTCGATCTTGACAACCTGTATCTGCTATTCTATCTTGAAAACAATATAAAGCACGTTAACCATTTATTATTGGCGATATTGAGTGATAACTAACAATGACGGTTCATGGTGAGGACTTTACGGAGGCGAGCAGCACATGCCAATAGGCGAACAAATTAAAGATAGACGCGAAGCATTAGCGTGGAGTAGAGAAGAATTGGCTCAAGTGGTCAATGGGTCGGTACAGCAGGTCTCAAGATGGGAGAAGGGCATCAGTTATCCTAATATCAAGCAACTGATTGCGATTAGCGACAGGTTAGAGCTCAGTTTGGATAACTTGATCAAAAGCGATCCCAAATTGCAAAAGACAATTCAAATTGATAAGAATGCCAAGGAAGCTAGTGATTATCTGCGGATCTCTCTTATTTTTAGCTTTACATATATGATCTTATTTAGCTTTGCTGCTCTCTTTATGTAATAGCGAACGTAAGTGTTGTCAACATCAGCTGTTTATATCAATAGTGATGTGTTTTACTCAAATAATACCTCACCTTGATTTCGATGAGGCGTTGCAATGCTCGGGATGATTTGATGACCTTTTTGTGGCAGGTACCGATTGTACTGTATGGCATTGTACTTGGCTGATAAACATACCTTGTCCTGTATGGGATGAGGTTTTTTCATTTGCAGTAGAATTAACTTCAATTCGATCAAAAAGCCATCATGAACCTGAATATAAAAATCGTTGACCTGCCTGACTGTGAACGATACAATCAAACTCCGACTTTTAAAAATGAAGAGGTGATTTGATATGGTAAACGTTTACTTTGGCCCAATCCCGCAGAGGCCAGATTCGGTGCTGGTGTTGCAGTTTTATCATGGCAGACTCATTTGGGTACATAATGTGAAACGGAAATGGGAGCTGACCGGTGGTAAATTGGAGCCAGGCGAGACGGTTATTCAGGCGGCGGTTCGTGAGTCTTACGAAGAATCCGGCGCAATCGTCGAACCCAGTGCGATTTCGTCGTTGGGCTACTATGTTTTGCCAACCGGCCATGTAACGGCAGTTGTTCAAGCAGAGGTTTTACGTTTAGAGGCGATCCCGACGACTTCTGAAACCGATGATCGCCGCTTACTTTTTAAACCGGTACCGGATCCGGAACAATCTTTTCATGATCATATTTATCGGCAGATTTTTCAGCACATTGGGTGGCCCCATGAGTAAGCGGCGCGTGGGCTTGTTACTGAATCTTTTGTCAGTGGCAGTGATGGCAGTGACACCGGTGATGAACAAATGGTCGATGAACACCCTGTCGCCGCTAGCTGCAAGTTTTTATAACGCGCTTGTTTCACTCGTTTTGACTTTTATCACGATTGGCGCAACTCATACAAAATTGGTATGGGTGAAAAGCCCCGTTATTTGGGTATTAGGACTGACCAACTGTTTAGGCATTGTTTTGCAGTATTTGAGTCTTTTCTTTCTTGATCCGGTGAGTGTCGGATTGATTGGCCGCTTCTATATTGTTTTTGCAATTTTATTGTCTGTATTCTTGTTGCATGAGCGGTTTGATCGCCGAGAAATAGTGCCGATTGGGTTATGTATTGCCGGAACAGCGTTGGTATCCGATTTCTCCGGGCGTATGACTGACATGCTCGGACTGGTTTGTGCGTTTGGCTACACGTTTAGTTTTGCGTTAACCAACACGCTGGCGAAAAAGGCATTGGCGCGCGTCGATGAAAAAATTTTACTTTTGTACAACCAAGCAACCGCAGTGATCATACTCGGCATTGTTGCAGCCGGCAGTGGCAAGTTAGCTTTTTCGCCCAGTATGGGTATTGGTGCCGTTGCAGTCTCGGCTTTTTGCTCCGGATTTCTGGGTCTGCTGCTGTTTTACCGCGGGCTTAAGTTTATCTCATTTCGCGATGCCAATTTAATTCGCGCACTAAACCCAGTATTTGTTCTCGTATACTCATTACCTTTTTTCCGAATTCAAATGACGCCAGCGTTTATACTCGGCGGCGGATTGATTATCCTATCAATTGTCTGGATGCCTTTGCCGGTGAAAAAACGTCCGGCGATTGGGAAGGAAAACTGACAGTGAGGCCGCTATTTTTTGAAGTCATTTTTGCTAGGATTTTCTGAAAATTAACGTTAAATTGGGAAAACACGACGTTTATTTGGACGATGCCACAACTTCATAGAATTATTTTACACTAGGGATAGTAAGGGAAAAAGGTACCTAAAAAGCAGTTTAACAGAGCCAGCGGTTGTTGAACCGACTAGTCGTCTTGGAAGAAAAGACAGGCTCGATCTTGAAGAAGTTTAAGTTGGAAACAACAAAAATATATCTTTATTATTATGCTTGTCAGCAGGTAACTCGATCGGTCCGTCTCACAGTATGGTTGGGTTAGGTGTCACGTTTTTTGGAGGTGAATACTTATCGTTGATTTAAGGGAAGACATCATCGCTACTTGCGTCTTTACGGTATTTCTATTTTGCGTTGATTTAATCCTAAAGGCTCCGCTGCAGATTATTAGAAATCTGTTCACTGGGCTGCTTTTCTTTGTGATTATGTTACTAGTTCAATATTTATGCCGTAAAAAAACATGATGTTCATGAGGAGTCTCGAGGGGGTGACTGAACGATGGTTTCAAAAATCACTTGTCTCACAACGAAGCGTTAACGTGAAATCTTACGTTGTCGGATACTAATCGTTGATAATATCTTTTGTTAGATTTAATATCACCCCAAAGTTCAGCGTTGCGTTCATTGCTTAGATCAATGATTGAATAAGGTTGTTTTGCAAAGGGGATTGATTTGAAGAAAACCAAATAATGTTTATACGTGAAGGCAATGCTGTATGCAGCGGCCTTCTTTTTTCGAGGGTAGGAATGAACGTAACTGATTTTTGCGTTTGGGTATTTCTTTTTAAGTTTCCTCAATTGCCTTTTTGTTGGTCTATGGGTAAGAACTAAATGACGTTGCGGTTTTAAAAAGGGAACTCTTAGACGGAGAACTTGAGGAAAATCTAGTTTAATTACTTTTTCAATATTGTATTGTGTCCGTAACTTTGCAAGCTTTTTGTTTTTGGGAGAAGACAAAAAAAGAATTTGTTTAGAAGAATAACCAGGGTATCCATATAAGAATATTCCGATAATGGTTAATACCAAGATGGGGGAGAAAATAAGCACGAGGAAGAATACAAAGTACAAAATGTCTGACAGGCTTGCAAACATATCTCGCCAAATTAGTTCTCCCAGTAACATTAAACTTGCGTAGATTCCAACAACAACTCTGACAACTAATATGATTCTTTTTTCAAAGGGAATTGTCGTTAGCAAAACCATAGATTGGTGAATGATGCCAATGTAATCCTTGAAAGAAATATTTGAGACAAACAATACTAGCTCCCCCCTTTTTAAACGGAAATGATTCTCCTTATCGAATATATGACAATCTAGATTTAATTAATTGAATAGTCGCATCTTCGACTATTCAGATGATTTGTCCTGAAATCGCTACGCCGTAAAAGAAGTACAGTCTAAGGTTGATGTAACTCAAGTTAAGTGAATTCTAACATGAAATCGTCATTTCAGTACATTCAAGAATGTACAGAGTAAGACTAATAAAAATTGCCTGTCACGAACGGATAAGTTCTCCTAAACCCTTTGAAAACGGGAAAAGTCAGCTATTAAAGCGTCAAGGCCCAAATGAATCAGTTCCTGCGTGCTCTTTTACGTCCTTGCTGCCAGAATCCGCTTGCACAGTATGGTAGAATAGCTAAAGAAATCCTTAAGTATCTGCGCGAAGTGAAAGCGAGTTTTTCTATATGAAGAAATTGTTTGAACGGATCCGTATGCCTGAGTTCCTGGAAGACATGCGGATGCGGTATGCAGCGATTGCGATGGTTGTTTTGGCAGTCATCGGTATTTTAATTGGCGCGTTGATTCGGCCTTGGTTGGCTTTGTTGATGCTGCTGATTTTGATCAGTCTGGTGGCGACGATTTTTTATGCCCTTGAGACGATTGCCAAGAATACGAATCAGTATATTTCAGATCTCAGTTATCGGATTAAGCGCGGGGAACAAGAAGCGCTGATTAAAATGCCGATTGGGATCATGATTTATGATGAAGACTTGAATATCGAGTGGACAAATCCGTTTCTGCAGAAGTATTTTGGCGATACGGATGTGCTTGGGCAGCCGCTGGAAAAAGTCGATGCTGAATTGGCAGAACTCATTCGCAGCCATGAAGACACCAACGAAACCAAGATGGTGACATGGGGCCAGCATCAGTTCGAGATTATTGTCCAAAAGAGCATTGGCGTTGTTTATCTGATGGATATCACGCGTTATGCCGAGATTGAGGAGCGGGCCGAAGACGAGAAGATCGCGATTGGCCAGATTTTCATTGATAACTATGATGAAATCACCCAGACGATGGATGATCAGGTTGTCACCAACTTGAATAGTTACGTGACGAATCAACTGACAGATTGGGCCAATCAGTTTGGCATGTTCTTAAAGCGGATTGACAACGATCGCTTTTTCTTACTGGCTTATGCCAAATCATTACGTGATGTCGAACGGGATAAGTTTAAGATCTTGGACGTGATTCGGGAAGAAACCTCGAAGCAGAATTATCCATTGACGCTATCTGTCGGGATTGCATATGGCGATGAAGATTTGGCACAATTGGCCGTCACGTCGCAAAGCAACCTGGACTTGGCGCTGGGCCGCGGTGGCGATCAGGTCGTTGTGCGGGCAAAAGGACACGAGGCGCGCTTCTATGGTGGCAAGACCAACCCGATGGAGAAGCGGACGCGGGTACGTGCCCGGATGGTGGCGCAGGCCTTGCAAGAGCTGTTTAAGCAAACGGATAAAGTCTTCGTGGTTGGCCACAAACGGCCGGATATGGATGCGGTTGGAGCAGCCATGGGGATTCGCCGGATTGCCCAGATGAATGGCAAGGAGTGTTACATTGTCATTGACCCAGATCACCTGCATTCCGATGTCGAACGCTTAATGGGTCAGGTTGGTCAGGATCCGGAAGTTGCTAACGCCATTGTGACGCCGGAAGCAGCATTGTCACAGGCTACCGATCAGAGTTTGTTGATTCTGGTTGATCATAGCAAGCCATCGATTTCAGCCGCGCCTGATTTGTACAAACGTCTGGCTGCCCGCACCGTGATTATCGATCATCATCGACGCGGTGAGGAATTTCCGGACAATCCAATGTTGGTTTACATCGAACCGTATGCAAGCTCGACTTGTGAGCTGATTGCGGAAATGTTTGAATATCAGCCAACCAATGTGCCGAGTCTTGATAAGCTTGAAGCGACAGCGATGTTGGCCGGGATTACGGTTGACACTAAGTCGTTTAGCTTACGCACCGGAACCCGTACATTTGATGCCGCCAGTTATCTGCGCTCCATGGGGGCAGACGGGATGCTGGCTCAGAACCTGCTGAAAGAAAATATCGACAGCTTCATTCAGCGCAACCATTTGATTGATACAATTGAAATGATTGCCCCAAATATGGCACTATGTACTGGGGAAGAGGACAAGCGTTACGATCCGGTTATTGCGGCACAAGCGGCTGATACGATGCTGTCACTAAATGGTGTCGATGCCAGTTTTGTCATCACCAAACGGCCAAGCGGCGATGTCGGCATCTCTGCTCGCTCCACTGGGGATGTCAATGTACAGGTTATCATGGAAGCTATGGGCGGCGGTGGTCATTTGAGCAACGCCGCAACACAGATCAAAGGCAAAACCATCGCCGAAACGCGGACCGAATTGCTTGCCCAGATTAAGAAAGCAGACGAAGACGCATAGAAAGCAGGGATTAGTGATGAAAGTCATCTTTACACAAGACGTTCGTGGCAAAGGCAATCGCGGTCAGGTGAAAGAAGTGCCTGACGGGTATGCCGAGAACTTTTTGATTCGCAAGGGTTTAGCCAAGGCGGCAACTCCGCAAGCCATGAGCGCCTTGCGTGGCCAGCAGCGGCTTGAAGAAAAGAAAGAAGCCGAGAAGAAGGCCGAAGCTGAAGCAATTAAAGCCAAGATCGAAGACGACAAGACAGTTGTTCAGATCCAAAGCAAGGCCGGTGAGGATTCCCGATTGTTCGGTTCCATTCCTAGCAAGCAAATCGCAACCGCTTTGGACAAGCAGTATCAGATCAAGGTCGATAAGCGCAAAATCGACCTGAAGCAGCCAATTCGTTCGCTAGGATTCACCAATGTGATGGTCAACCTATTTCCTGGCATCGATGCGCGAATTCGCGTGCATGTGATTGAACAGAAATAATTTGTAGCAAGAAAGGGACTGCTTCGGCGGTTCTTTTTTTGTGAGCGCGAGCTGGCGCGGTTAGGGACCGGAGTGTAAGTGGCCTTGGTCGTGATGGCCGGGTTTTGGCCATTGCGACCAAGGTCCTTACACTCCGGTCCCTGCGCCGGGGAGCGCGTTATGGAGAAGTGCGAGTTGGCCCGGTTAGAAACCGGAGTGTAAGCGACCTCAGGCGTTATGGTTTGCGCCTGAGGTCCTTTCCTTACACGCGGACACCCGCGCCGGAGAACGCGTCAGATGACCGCTACCAATGTATCAATATATGATGAGCGATACAGATGTGCAAACGCTTGTTTCGGTCAGCATTTTAACGTAGACTGTTAGGGATAAGCGGTTAAAAATGAGCCGATTAAATTGAAGGAGGACGCGCATGGATAACCAGTTAATTGAACAGCAGCCGCCGCATAGTGATGAAGCGGAACGTGCCGTCCTTGGCGGTATTTTTCTGAATGCCGACACATTGCCGGATGCCCAGGAATACGTGACGGCAGATGACTTCTACAAAAAGTCGCATCGGCTGTTATTTCAGGCGATGACGGATTTACAGGATAATGGCACCGCGATTGATACGGTCACGGTGACGGATTATCTGGACAATCACAATCAATTGGATGACATTGGCGGAGCTGGCTACATTACCGACTTGGTGGCATCAACGCCGATTGCCAGCAATGTTGTGTATTATGCTAAAATTGTGCAGCAAAAAAGCACCTTGCGTAAGCTCATTAGCACCGCACAAAGCATTGCCAGCCGCAGTTATACGGAACAAGACGATGTTGAAGGGCTAGTTGAAGACGCCGAGTGCCAGATCATGGACGTCTCCGAGAATCGTAATCAGGCAGGGTTCAAGCAGATTAAAGATGTTTTGAATCAGGCGATGGCGCAGATCGATCAGCTCTATCAAAACGACCAAACCATCACAGGCTTGCCAACTGGTTTTCGCGACTTGGACAAGATTACAACCGGCCTGCATGAAGACGAAATGATTATTCTGGCGGCACGTCCGGCTGTCGGGAAAACCGCCTTTGCGTTAAACATTGCCCAAAATGTCGGGACGAAAACGGACAAGAGTGTGGCCATTTTCAGTTTGGAAATGGGGGCTGAACAACTGGTCAACCGGATGTTGTGTTCGGAAGGCAGCATTGACGCCAATCATTTGCGAACCGGCCAACTGAATGAAGAAGAATGGCAGAACCTGATTATTGCAATGGGGAGTCTGAGCAAGGCCAAGATTTATATGGATGACACCCCGGGGATCCGGATGGCCGAGATTCGTGCTAAGTGCCGGCGACTAGCCCGGGAACAAGGCGACTTGGGACTCATCATCATTGACTACTTGCAGCTGATTGAAGGCTCCGGCCAAGAAAATCGTCAACAGGAAGTCAGCGCGGTTTCACGACAGCTTAAGAAACTGGCCAAAGAATTACATGTGCCCGTTATCGCTCTATCGCAGTTGAGTCGTGGTGTGGAACAGCGGCAAGACAAGCGCCCGGTTCTGAGCGATATTCGTGAATCCGGCTCCATCGAACAGGATGCCGATATTGTCGCGTTCCTATACCGTGACGATTATTATCGCGATGCAGAAGGCGATGACGACGACGATCAAGACAGCGGCGATGAGGGTGATGACAATGTTGGTGAAGTTGAAGTCATCATTGAGAAGAACCGTTCTGGTCCGCGGGGGACGGTTAAACTGCTATTTGTGAAATCGTACAATAAATTCACAAATATCGCCTATAATGGCCCGGATCAGTAAATTGTATTTAGAAGATTGGACAAACAACGACCATTGACGAACAAGAAAGTGAGGGATGCCGCATGGATGCCATTTTAATGAGTTTAATGACAGCACTCAATGAACACCTGCTGATCAACGTTTACCAGCGTGATACCGATGATTTTTACACTGGATATGTGCAGGTACTGGGTCACGATGCGGTTGTTCTGGGAACTTATAACGATTCAGGGATTGCGGATGGCTGTGCTTTGATTGCCTTTTCAGCGATTGATCAGGTGGAATTTGCCGGGGATGATCTCGACAACATGAATTTTCGGATTGACTTGGCACAGTCGGAGCATTTTTTGACACTTCAAGGGAAAGAAACGCCGTACAAGTTTGACGCCACCAAGAGTTTGATCTGGCAATTGGCGCAGCAGGCAAAAGCAAGCGGGCAGATGATCATGGTGGTTGTTGCTGACGATGACGCTTATCTCGAGGGCCGGGTCACCGCGGTGGCAGATGATCGCTTTAGTATGGCGATTTTCAACAAGTTTAACTATACGGATGTCCGTGCCTTGCAAGTCGACTTTTCCGATATTTTAGTGATGGAATTTCACGGCTTGGATTTGAAGCTGGAAACCGAGCTAGTCCGCAAGCGCGATCAACTACACCACGTCCCGACCAAGCTGTATCAAAACGACGGTCAACTTGAAGGGGTGTTTCAGAATGCTTTGGCAGAGAATCGGTTGATCTCGGTGGTGCCAAAAGGGCCTGAGGATCAGTTCTTCGTCGGGCGCGTCAAAGCGGTTAATGAGCATGTGGTTGTCCTCAGCCTCAAGGATATGGCGGGCCAGTTTGGCGGCTACATTCTGATGACCCTACCAAGTATTCAAAATGTGGCCACCGCATCGGATTATTTGCAGACGATCGGCTTTTACGAGCAGTGGGACCAAACCCATCATTTCAGCCAGCAGCCAGTGTTAAATGCTGATCGGGAATTCGACCCTAACGATAATCTGGTTAAGGCGATCATCTCCGAGGCAGCCGGGTTTGAACGGGTGGTACGCATCAAGGTTGCGGATAGTGATGAGCATTTTCTGGGCTATCCGGAACACGTTGACGAAACCGACTTCGACTTGAATCTGGTTGGCCCAGACAGCGGTGAAACGGTTCGCATTCGTTACGGACAGATTCGTGAGATTGCATTCGGGCATATTTTTGCTTATCTGCAAGAGGCACAGTTGAAAAATGCTGACCGTTAATGGCAGTTTGTTAACGGTACGGATGTTGGTGGTTTGAATATCGGTGTGGGGCAATCAAAAAAGCATGGTTTTCACGGTTAAAGTGAAAATCATGCTTTTTATTTGCTACCGATTTGCACCACTATTTGCTAGTAACGGTAAGAACATCATCGCCCGCTGTGGTGGTCCGCGGGGTGAAGTCGGTTAATGATGCGACGTGATCCATGTTGGTAATGATGGTCATCACCGTTGTCTTTTTGCCCGCGGCTTGAACAGCGGCTAAGTCCATGGTGGCGATTGGCTGACCGGCTGTGACCGTGTCTTGATCCTTAACGCTGAAGGTGAACGGTGCGCCGTTGAGTTCAACGGTGTCTAGGCCCATGTGAACCAGAATTTCCAAGCCGGTTGCGGTTGTCATGGTCCACGCGTGCTTGGATGGCATCACACTAACGATGGTGCCGGATACTGGGGCGACAATCGTCCCGGATGTCGGTTCAACTGCGAAGCCATCACCGACCATTTTTTGAGAAAAAACGTCATCTTCAACGGCGGAAAGTGTTTCTAATTGACCGGTGGCCGGTGCGACAAATTCGGTGGTGCCAGATTGAGTGGTAACAGGGGTTGCAGTTGGTTGGTTGACCGGTTCAGGTTGCGGGGTAGCTGTTTCGATGACCGTGCCGTCAGCTGTGGTTGCGACCATCGCACTCTTAGGAACCCCGAAGAAGTAGGTGGCGATGAATCCGCCCACGTATGAAGCTAAAAGGCCAAAGACATAACCCAGCCACTGGTGGTTAGCGATCAACGGGATAAGCGCTGCTCCGGATGGCCCGATGGTGATCGCACCGACATTGCCAAACAGTCCGATGACCGCACCGCCAATGCCGCCGCCCACACAAGCGGTGATAAATGGCCGTCCAAGTGGCAGACTGACCCCGTAAATAAGCGGTTCGCCAACGCCGAGAATTCCGACTGGCAAGGCACCTTTAATCAAACGGGTTAGTTGCTTATTTTTGCGGCACTTGATCCACAAGGCTAACGCAGCACCGACTTGGCCGCCGCCTGCCATTGCCAGAATCGGCAGCAAGGCGGTAAACCCGAGATTTTTGATCATTTCTAAATGGATCGGCGTGAGAATCTGGTGTAATCCCAACATGACCATTGGCAAGAAGGCAAGGCCCAAAACAAATCCTGAGAACGGACCGCCGACTTGAAGAATCCAGTTGATCGAGCCGACCAGTGACGTTGAAAGCCAGCCGGCAAATGGCATAATCAGGAAAATCGTCAGCACCCCGATGGACAGCAGACTCAGCATCGGCGTGAAAATAATATCGATGGCATCAGGAATGAAGCGATGCAGTTGCTTTTCAACCAGTGAAAGCAGCCAAACTGCGAAGATAACGCCGATGATGCCGCCTTGGCCAGCTGCTAGCGGTTGGTGGGTGAAGATGTTGGTGATGGTCACGGGCGCAACAACCCCTGGCAGGTAAATCAGTCCGCCGACAATCCCGCCAAGCCCGGCTGTGGCGCCAAATTCCGTTGCGGCATTGATTCCGACATAAATATTCAAGAAAGTGAAAAGACCGCCGTTGATAACTTTTAATACCGTGATGAATTCGGTCCAACTTTTCGGTAGATCACCAGCAGCCATCATGTTGACCAGAATGCCGGCAACCCCGGAAATTAAACCAGCGCCGACAAATGCCGGGATTAACGGAATGAAAATGGCGGAGATGTGCTTCAAAGCGGCTCGCCACCACGTTTGTTTCAGTGCGGCTTTGTGAGCGGCATGAACTTCGGCGGCCTTGGCTTCAACCGCAGACTTGTTATCTTGATGGTCATTGCCAACCGAAGCACTTCCCGGAAAAGGATCACCTAAGCCAACGCCGACTTTTGCGACCATGGCCTGCGCGACTTTATTAACGGTTCCCGGGCCGACAATGACTTGTAAGGTTTCTTCCTGAACGACACCAAGGACGCCGGGAACTTTTTTCAAGCCTGCGACATTGACCTTGGCTTCGTCTTTAATGGTCATCCGAACTCGGGTCATGCAGTGGATTAATTTTGCGACGTTTTGTGGGCCACCCACCTGTGCGTAGATGCCGTCCCCCATTGCTTGATACTTATCTTGCCCCATCTTCTGTTTCCTCCTGACTTAACGCAACGGCTTTACTAATGAAGCCATTTGCTTGATTGAGTAATGTTTGTGCGGTGGTGCTAGGTTGATTCGTTAAGATCATGACGATGGCTAATTTGACATGGCGATTCGCCGCTTCAAAGGCTGTTTGTGCGGTTTTGGCATCGCATCCGGTTGCCTGCTGAATAATGCGCTGACTGCGGACAACCAGTTTTTCGTTGGTGGGCTGAACATCGACCATAAGATTCTTATAGACTTTGCCGATGCCCACCATCGCACCGGTTGACAGCATGTTCAAAACCAGTTTCTGCGCGGTGCCAGCCTTCAAGCGGGTGGAACCGGTTAAGACTTCCGGACCGGCTGGCACCTCGATGGCAATCTGAGCATGCTGGCTGATCGCGGCGTTATGGTTGCAGGCTAGGCTGACAGTAGCGGCGCCGATGGATTGCGCATAGTCTAGCCCGCCAATGACATACGGCGTCCGGCCACTGGCGGCAATGCCAACGACCGTATCGTTTTTAGTTAATTGACGTTCTTTTAGATCAGACTGGCCAAGCGCAACCGAATCCTCCGCGCCTTCAACGGCAACGGTCATCGCCTTCATACCGCCAGCAATCAGTCCTTGAACCATTTCTGGAGCGGTGCCAAAAGTCGGGACACATTCAGCCGCGTCCAATACCCCAAGACGTCCGCTAGTTCCGGCACCGATATAGAAAAGCCGGCCACCGCGTTTGAAAGAAGTCGTGATCGTTTCAATTGCGGCCTCAATCGCAGGTAAAGCATGGCTAACACTCTGCGCAACGGTTTGATCTTCGGCATTCATGACCGTGACAAAATCATGAACACTCATGGTATCAAGTTGCATCGTCTTTTCATTACGGGTTTCAGTGGTCATTTGGTCTAAGTTAATGGTCGTCATGTTAAGGTCCTCTTTCTTTGTGAGCGCGAGCCAGCGCACATCATGATATTTTGAATCGAATCGCCTGATGCGGTCCGATTTGATCAAGTAACGGTAAATTAGATGGTTCAATTTTGCCAATCACATTCACCCGTGGATCGGCTGGTAAGTCGCAGCGCGTCAGCTGAAGCTCACCGGCATAGCGACCATACGCGCTATTATCAAGCGTGATGCTGCCGCGGGGACGGGGATCGGTTTGTGCCGGTTGTGGCGTGGCAAAAATGTGTTCCAGCCGAGCCTCGGCCAAGCGCACGACTTTTTGCGCGATGTCCGGGCGGCTATGCCATGTTAGGTGGAGCAGGCGTTCATCGTCAGTCTGCACCTGGATTAAAAGTACCTGGTCGTGGACATATGCCTGAAACGCGGCAATACTACGCGGGCTGAGTTGCGGATCGCCGACATAAACATGGTCGATCGCCAGTTGCCTGAGTTCCAGATAGGCAGCAAGCGGAAGTAAGCCACGGTGAGCTTCAAGTGTTGGTAAACCAGCGAATAAAGGTCCGCGTTGTTGCGCATCGCCGGAAATAAATGCCATGGTTTTAAACCCAAGTGCGTGCAGCCATTTATTTTTTTGCGCAAACCATGCCGGATCCAGTCCGGTTTCCGGTCGTGGATAAAAGTTGTGCCAGGCTTCGATATGGCGCAGATTGGCCTTAGCGTTGGCAAGCTGATCAATCATGCAAGCGGAAAGTGTGCTGGCATTGAGCGCAATCGCCATGGTGTGTGACAACGCGGCTACCGTGGTCATGTCAATGCCGTCATCAATCCGCAAACCGTCTAATCCCAACGCTTGAATTGCTTTTCCGTCGTGCAGTGCGATGCCCAAGCGTTGCAAACTTGCAGCAGAGACATCTGCCATAATTGTCAGTCCGAGTTGATGACAATTGGCAACCAATTGATCCAAACGCTGGCGGATGATTTCCGGTTTGGCTTCGGATAATTGCAATGAGGTAAAGACCCCAGTGAATCCGGCTTGCTGCATCTGTTTCAGATAAGCGGCTTGCTGTTCGGTTGCCGAATCATTTAAATAGCAGGAAAACCCGATCATCTCAATTCCTCCATCAAGAAACGCCCGTAGAAGCCGTTAGTGGTTTGCGGGCAAGTGTCGATCAATAGCGAAAATCTGAAAGCCCTTTCGTGAACTTAGCGTACATGATCTTTGATGATATTTCAACATATTTCTAAATTATTTGAAATAAAGTTTCAAAAGGGAGTAAAAAATAACGCACCGTTGGCCGGTACGTAAAGGCATGATCATTTGAAACCGTGCCGCATGAATTCTTTATACGCTGTGACTGCCGCCTTGGAATCATCGGTTTGCTTCTTAGCGGCATCGTAGTAACGGCTAACGTAAGCGTAATATAAAATATCAATTAACATAAACTGGGCATGGAGGGATTGCGTCGCGGCAAAACGATTGGGCGCCTCCATCGGCTGTGACGTTTGAATCACGATATCGGCATAATGGGTGAGGGCGTTACTGCCAAGTTTGGTCGTGGCGATTACCGGTAAACCGGCTTTCTTAGCTAATTTGGCCCCTAAGACAGCCTCGGGTGATTCGCCGGAATTGGAGATGAACCACGTGAGCGTATGCTTCGGATCGGCAGTGGCCGCGACTGGCAGGAAAAGGTTTAAATCATCGCTAAAGTGGCAAGCATAACCCAGCCGGCTCCATTTCTGAGCGATGTTTTGTACGGATAGATAAGAAGCACCAACGCCGAATAGCAGGATTTGGCGACTACGGTGAATCAAATCAATAATAGTTTGAACCGTGTTTTCGTTAATCTGATCAACTGTTTCGGCTAAAGAGCGGGATGCATTGGTTTTCAACTTGGCTTTGATCGTCGTCAGGCTTTCATTTTTTTGAATTTCCTGATGATCGATTTCACCGACTTCGCCATTCAAATCGGCGGCTAATTGCATTTTTAATTCGTTATAGCCGTTAAATTGCAAACGCTGGGCTGCTCGACTGACAGTGGCCGGGCTTGTTCCGGCGGCTTTGGCCAATTCATAAACACTCATGGTCAACACGTCTTGCGTATGGTTTAAAACATAGTCGACAATTTTCTTTTCCGCTTCCGAAAGTTCTCCGCGGGTACTTTGGTAGTTGCCTTCAACACTCATGCTAGCCTCCTTGAATCATCATCATAGTGTTGCCGATCACTTAGGCCGGCAAACCATTATGGCATGAATAAACGGTGCTGCCAATGGACGCGGCGTTAATGAACGGTTATTTTTCCAGCGCCAATAATTGGTACGGCGATAGAAAGCGGGTTTTCATCAAAATATCGACAATTTCTGCTTCCGAGCGCGGGTTCGTTTCATTTAACCACAATTGGATAATATCAATGATGCCATACACGATGATCTGACTGACGTAAGGGTCGGGGATGTCGTGGATAAAATGCGCTTCACCTTTCAATTCAGCGAGGTGACCAAGAATTTTATCCCGTAAAAGTTTGGCGATTCGGCCTAAAAAGCTTGGATCACCTGCTGGACTGAGCAGAAACTGGCATAGATCACGCTGTTGGTTAATTAAATGCACCATGTTGACCATCAATGGAGATCGCTGGCCGGTAGCAAGGGTGCTGGGATCCATCGAAGTGTCCATCCCGAAGTCCAGACAATCGGTGAATTCATTAAGCAACGCGGCTTCGGTTTTAGCCACCAGATCGTCTTTATCGAGATAGTGCAAATAGAAAGTCCCGCGACTGATTCCGCTTGCTCTAGTGAGATCGGCAACTGAAACCTTTGCTAACGTTTTTTTACGCCCTACAGCAATCAAAGAACGAACGAGGGCCTGTTTGGTTTGCGCAGTTTGTTCGGCTTTCTTCATGATCTCGCTCCTTTATACAACCGTTTAACATTCAAGTTGGTTTTAAAGATGATTAACACGATGTTCATCATAAACCATTTTGGTAGGGAATACAAAGATTATTGAGCGACTTCATTTTAAGATTGCCTATATGCTGGTTTATACGTGAATGAGTCGGTATGTCAACGGCCTGCGTAGAAATGTCACTGAACACATCTGAAAAAATTGCCTATAGTTTCCTGAGCGTGGCGGGTTTAAGCTGTTTTTGTAAGATGATTAACACGATGTTCATAATTATTTTTTGGAGGTCATCGGCATGGCAAAATTTATCACGGTAAAAGATGAAACCAGACAATATGGCTCAGGTGAAAGTACTGTTTATGCCAATCATAATGTTTCGTTTGAAATCAATTCAGGTGAGATCACCGTCATTTTAGGGGCTTCAGGTGCAGGCAAATCAACTTTGCTGAATATTCTGGGCGGGATGGATAAAACCACCAGTGGTCAGGTCACAGTGGTAGGTGAGAACATTTCTCAATATGATGCGCGGCAGTTGACAACATTTCGGCGAGAGCAGGTTGGGTTTGTCTTCCAATTCTACAACCTGGTACCGAACTTAACCGCACTGGAAAATGTTGAACTAGCCAGCGAAATTGCGCCGGACGCATTAGATCCGCAAAAGACGTTGGTGGACGTCGGGTTAGGCAAAAGAATGAATAACTTCCCAGCTCAGCTTTCCGGTGGGGAACAACAGCGGGTGGCGATTGCGCGGGCGATTGCCAAGAACCCGTCACTGTTATTGGCGGATGAGCCAACCGGGGCGCTGGATTATAAGACCGGGAAAAGCATTTTGAAACTTTTTGAAGACTTTTCCCACCAAACTGATAAGAACGTCATTATTGTGACGCATAACTCGTTGATTAAGCCCATGGCCGATCACGTCATTGAGATCCATGATGGCGAGGTCAAAGATGACTATCACAATGATCAGCCCACACCGGTCGAACAATTGAAATGGTAGGTGACACAGTTTGAGCAAAAAAATGCTTTGGAAGGATATACGCAAATCCTTTACAACGTCATGGGGCCGATTTTTCTCGATCTTGCTTTTGATGATGCTTGGGTCATTTGCCTTGGTCGGGTTATGGGTTGCCGGTCCGGATATGCGAGCAACAGGCGCAACCTATTTTAAACAATATAATTTGGCCGATTTAACCGTCATTGGTGAAGATGGTTTGGATAGCCACGATCAAAAGACGATTCAGGCGACAGCTGGCGCAAAGCAGGTTGAATTCGGTTATCTTAAAGATGTCACGCTCAAAGGCACGCATGCTAGTTTTCGGATTATGTCAAAACCGGATAAGATCTCAAAATATAAGCTTGCTTCCGGACACATGCCGACTAAGACGAATGAAATTGCAATCGATGCTAACTACAAAGGCAAATATAAGTTAGGCGACACGATTAAGTTTGTGCAACGAGCGGATCAAACCGGCAGCAAGGTGCTTAAGCGGACGCAATTCAAGATTGTCGGGTTTGTCTATTCGCCTGAAGTCCTGTCCGCCATTAACAAAGGCGACAGTACTTCGGGTAGCGGTGATCTCAAAGGATACGGGGTCGTCACAGCGAATAACTTCGATAGCGACTTTTATATGATGGCGCGGATCACGTATCAAAATACCCAGAAGCTGGATCCGTATTCCGATCAATATACCGATCGGATTCAAAGTCATAAAACGGCTTTGAACCAACGATTGAAAGATGCGCCTGCAGATCGCTTGGCGGCTATCAAAAAGCAATACCAAAAGAAGATTGATGCGGGTCAAAAAAAGCTTGATGAAGCTAAGGCACAGTTAGACTCGGCTAAGGAACAGCTGACAACCGGCCAGCAGCAATTAGCCAGTGCCAAGCAGCAAATTACGGCAAAGCAACAGGAACTTGATACGGCCGTTAAAAATGGCCAAGCACAAATTGCCAGCGGGGAAGCACAGTTACAACAAGCAGCGACTCAACTTTCACAAAGCGAGTTGCAACTAGCCAGTGCCAAACAACAACTTGAAGCCAGTCAGCAACAACTGGATGCCAAACATCAAGATCTTGCCAGTGCCAAGCAACAATTGGATACTGCCAATCAGCAGCTTGCTAACAGTCAGGCGCAGTTGGCTGCCGCTAAACAAGAAATTGACGCAGCGCTGACGAATAATCCGCAAATCGCTCAGGTGCCAGTATTCCAGCAGAAACAGGCGCAATATCAAAATGGCATCGCGCAGTATAACCAAGGCCTTGAACAATATCAAAATAATTTACAGGCCTATAACAATCAAGTTGCAGCCTGGAATACGGCCAATAACCAGCTTCAACAAAAGTACCAAGAATATAATTCTGGCGCGAGTCAATTCCAACAAGGCCAGCAATCCTATGCGGCTAAGCAACAAGAATTAGAACAAGCTAAGCAGTCATTGGCGACTCAGCAGCAGTCGGGACAGCAACAAATTGAGGCAGCTAAGCAAGAAATGGCCTCAAACGAAGCAACGCTCAAAACCAAGCAGGCTGAATATGATCAGCAAGCGCCAAACGCAGAAAAAGAAATCCAAAGTAACAGTCTTAAACTTGAGGATGCTAAAGAAGCGCTGAAAAATCTTAAAGCACCTACGTACACGGTTGACACTCGTCGTGAAACTCCAAGTGGGCAAGGCTACATGGTTTATGACAACACTTCAAATATCATTGATTCGCTAGCCAATATTTTCCCATTTTTCATGTACTTTGTCGCAGCGTTGGTTACTTTTACCACTATGACGCGGTTCGTTGATGAAGAACGTATCAATTCCGGTACATTGGTTGCACTAGGGTATAGTCGGCATGATGTCATCAAAAAGTTTACAGTGTATGGTTTCCTGTCCAGCTTAATCGGTTCGATATTAGGGATCATCAGTGGACATATCTTACTGCCATTGATTGTGTACAATGCCTACCATGGCGGGGTTAATGTTCCGCCAATCGAATTGCATTTTTATCCCGGCATTAGTATTGCGGCGTTGTTACTTGCGATGATCAGTGCGGTTCTGCCTGCATGGTGGGTTGCCCGGCGCGAACTGAAAGAACGGCCGGCTCAGCTGCTTTTGCCAAAACCGCCTGCAAACGGCTCAAAGATTCTGCTTGAACGGGTCGGCTTTATCTGGAAGCGTATGAGCTTTACGCATAAAGTGACGGCGCGGAACATTTTCCGGTATAAGAAGCGCATGTTTATGACGATCTTCGGGGTTGCCGGATCAGTGACCTTGCTGTTTTCCGGCTTAGCGGTTCAGCACAGTATCGGCGGGGTTAATGATCGGCAGTTCAACGACATTATCAAATACGATATGATCGTGGCACAAAAAGACAATATCACCAAGAATCAACAAACAAGTCTGGATAAGCTTTTTAACGAAAAAGCGGTTAAGAAGACGAAATCAGTTCATTACGAAACCGTCAGCAAAAACGCTGGCGCCAATCATGATCGGCAAGATATCACCATGATTGTGCCGCAGTCAACGAAGAATTTTGACAGCTACATTCATTTAGCAACGCGCAAAGGCCAAAACAAACTGACCCTTCAAGATAATGGCGGCATTATTTCCGAGCGGCTGGCGAAACTGTTAAATGTCGATGTCGGGGATACGATCACCGTTAAAGAAGCAGATGGTACCCGTCGCAAAGTCAAGATAACCGGCATTACCGAAATGTATATGGGTCACTTCTTATTCATGAACAAAACAGCTTACCAAAAAGCCTTTAATACCAATTACAAGGTCAATGGGCATTTGGTTACCTTAAATGATCGGTCTATCAGTAATACCCGGGCCCATGCCGCGCAATTCATGAAAGAAGATGGCGTTAAAGGCGTGGTTCAGAATTCTTCTTTGAGGAATCAAATTACGACAGTTGTGAAATCGTTGAACAAGATTATGGGCGTTTTGATTGTGTTGGCAGCTGTTCTCGGCGTCGTGATCTTGTATAACCTGACGAACATTAACGTTGCTGAGCGGATGAGGGAACTTTCAACTATCAAGGTCCTAGGGTTTTATGATAAGGAAGTCACACTCTATATTTATCGCGAAACGATCCTGCTTTCGATTATTGGGATTTTTGTCGGCTGGGGTTTTGGTGAACTCTTGCATGAGTATATTATCACCGTCGTTCCGCCAAATAACGTCATGTTCAATCCCGCCCTTTCAGCGCCAACTTTCATTATTCCAACCATCGTGATTACCATCATCACCGTTGCACTTGGGTTCTTCGTCAATTACTCGTTGAAGAGAGTGAATATGTTAGAAGCACTGCAATCAGTTGATTGATGTGGCTTGAGGTCTTTCCCCAAGCGTTCTAAAAAGAAACAGGTGGCTTAAGTTGGAAAAAGACCATTGATTTCGCTATCGCATCGGAAACGGTGTCGAGCAGTCTCCTCGCAGTGCCTGAGTTGAGGTTGCTCGATTTTCGTGATCGTCAATGGAAAAAGAACAGATAAACTAAAGGAGACACGAACAACATGGATGGCACAATTGATTTTCACACACACTTTTTACCGAAAAAATACGCACAGGCACTTAAAAAGCACATTCCCGGTGATCCGGACGGCTGGCCGACGCCGGGATGGGATGAACACCTGACACTTGGGTTCATGCGCAAGAACCACATTAGTTATTCAATTCTGTCGTTGTCTTCCCCGCATTTCAATTTTGGGGATAAGGACGAAACCGTTGAAATTGCCAGGGATGCTAATGAGACCGGTTCGCAAGTCACACAACGGCACCGCGATAAATTAGGTTACTTTGCCTCTTTGCCATTGCCATATCTCAATGAAACGCTTAAAGAGATCGACTTCGCCTTAGAACATGATGCGCTGGGCTTCACCGTGCCAACCAATACGCGGGGTCTTTATTTCGGCACGCCGATTTTTGACCCAATTTATGCACGCCTTAATCAAAAGAAGGCGATTGTCCTCATGCACCCGAACCGGCCATCGCAAGGTCCGTTGAACGTCAACATTGACATGCCGACACCGCTGATGGGTTTCTTTATGGATACCACCATGACCTTTATGAACCTTATCCGGTACCACTTCTTTGATCGCTATCCGGATATTAAACTGATCGTGCCGCATGCAGGGGCCTTTCTCGGTATTTTGGCAGATCGTGATGCTGCCTTTGTGAAGCAGCAATACAACGCCGATATGTATGCGATTTTGCGCCATGTTTATTTCGACACTGCTGGCGCGGTTTTCCCACGTCAGTTACCGATGTTGCTGACACTGGCGGATGAGTCCCATGTGCTATATGGCAGTGATATTCCGTACACAGCTCCGATGATCGCCGCACAAATGTTGAAACTGTTTGAGCCTGAGACATACCGCGCCAAAATGGCAAACCGAATCACCAAATTGAAACACTTTGATCCGGTTATGACGCATTTTAAAAAGTTCCGTGCACTACCAACCGTGCTGAACATGTCGAGTAAAATGTTGACCGGTGCGGAAATTTTGTCACCGGAAATGGCGCAGGATATTTTGGTCAATAACGGGCAACGGCTGCTCGGTAAAATTTGACCGGATTAAAGCGTAAAACGCCTTATGCGGTGGCGGGATCATTCGTTTCGAGCCGCTGAATTTAAAAATATAAATAATTTCGTTCGGATTTTTCGCGAATAGTGGTTTTATCTATTATTAAAGTTCGTATTTTGCTTGTCATCACCTTGCGATCCTGTTAGACTACCAATTGGCGGGCAAAATCCCGCACTAATTCGTGAGGAGCGATTAATTAATGGGAACTGTAGTTATTGTCGGCACACAATGGGGCGACGAAGGTAAAGGAAAGATTACTGATTTCTTGAGCCAAGGCGCCAAGGTGGTTAGCCGTTATCAAGGCGGTGACAATGCAGGCCATACCATTCATGCCAATGGTCAAGTCTATAAATTACGCTTGATTCCGTCTGGTGTTCTTTATCCGCATCAGTTATCCGTCATCGGTAATGGCGTTGTGGTCAACCCTAAGAGCTTAGTCGGTGAACTGGCTCGGCTCGCCGAACAAGGGGTAACTGGTGAAAATCTACGAATCTCAGATCGTGCCCACGTTATTTTGCCTTACCACATTAAACTCGATAAATTACAAGAAGAAGCAAAAGGTGCCGATAAGATCGGGACGACGAATCGCGGCATCGGTCCGGCCTATATGGACAAAGCTGCCCGGGTCGGCATTCGAATGGCAGACCTTTTGGATAAGGATATTTTCGCAGAGCGGCTGAAGGCAAACCTGAAAGCTAAGAACGAAGAATTCGTCAAGGTCTATAACAGCACGCCAATGACGTTTGATGAGATTTTTGAAGAATATTACAACTACGGCCAGCAGTTGAAACAATATGTCTGCGATACCTCGATTGTGCTAAATGACGCGATTGATCAAGGTGAGCATGTGTTGTTTGAAGGCGCTCAAGGGATCATGTTGGACATTGATCAAGGAACGTATCCATTTGTCACCTCATCGAACCCAGCTGGCGGTGTCACGGTCGGTGCTGGCGTTGGGGCATCCAAGATTGATCGCGTGGTCGGCGTTGCCAAGGCATACACGTCGCGAGTTGGCGATGGCCCATTCCCGACAGAATTGCTTGATAAAACCGGCGACTTCATCCGGAATGCTGGGCATGAATTTGGGACCGTTACCGGCCGGCCGCGGCGAATCGGTTGGTTTGACGCGGTGGTTGTGCGCCATTCACGCCGCGTTGCCGGGATTACCGACTTGTGTCTCAACTCAATTGATGTGCTAACCGGTTTGGACACCGTTAAGATCTGCGTCGCTTATGAGCGTGACGGTGAACGGATTGAAAATTATCCGGCATCGTTGAAGTTCCTGAGTGAATGCAAACCGGTTTACGAAGAATTGCCAGGCTGGAAGGAAGACATTACCCATGCCAAGACACTAGCCGATTTGCCAGAAAACGCACGGCATTATGTTGAGCGCATCACCGAGCTGCTCGGAGTGGATCTTTTGACCTTCTCTGTTGGCCCGGATCGTGATCAAACCAACGTGATTGCGAACGTGTGGGATAAAGTGAAGTAACCGATTTGATTAACTAAAATTTTAAAAAAGCTGTCAGTGCGAGTTTTCTCGTACTGGTGGCTTTTTTTGCTGTGCGCGAGCCGCCGCGGTTAGAAGTCGGAGTGTAAGCGGCCTTGGGCGTGATGGCCGGGCTTTGGCCATTGCTCCTGAGGTCCTTACACGCAGTCTTCTGCGACGGGGAGCGCGTTATCGAAAGTGAGCGTAAATACTTTGTCACATTTAAAAAAGCATTTTTAATTGACTTCCGGACCCAAACCCGGTATATTCAAGTTGTTATATGAACACATGCTCATATGAACATTAAATATAAGGGCGGGATTATTGATGATAACAAACAAACCAATTGGCTTTTATTTGTTAGGTGTGGCTGCTTTTATCGGCGGCTTATTCATCACCCAACCGTTGGCACGCGCAGGGCTCTTGATTGCTGCTGCAGTCGCTGCCGGGTATCACGTAATTGCAGAAGGCGTGATTGAGACGATTCGGGATTCCAAAAAGCAACATCGATTTGCGCCGAACATTCATATTCTCATGGCATTGGCAGCAGTCGGGGCGATTGCGATTGGCAGTTATGAAGAAGCGGCCATGTTGATTCTGATTTTTGCTGGCGCGGACTTTCTCGAAGACTATGTCGAGAATAAGAGTCGCAAAGAGATTACCGCACTTTTGGCAATGGCACCACTTGAGGCCCGACGCTATGGGCATGATGGCGAGTTTGAAGTAGTGCCTGTTGCCGCATTGCACATCGGTGACCGCCTGCAGATTCTCAATGGGGCGCAGGTGCCGACAGATGGCGTGATTATTGCCGGGACTGCCAGCCTTGACGAGTCGGCGATCAGCGGGGAGAGTATCCCACGGGAAAAGCAAGTCGGAGATGAAGTTTTCGGTGGGACGCTTAACGGCCAGTCAACCTTTGATATGCGGGTGACCAAGGCCAGTGACGAAACGGTTTTTGCCAAGATCATTCAAATGGTTCAAACAGCACAAGCGACACCGACTAAAATGGCCAGTGTGATTCAGCGCTTTGAACCACTTTACGTTAAAGTCGTCTTGGCAGCATTACCTCTGGTGTTTCTGGCAGGACCGTTATTGCTCCATTGGTCGTGGATGACGAGCGTGTATCGCACCATCGTTTTTCTGGTGGCGGTTTCGCCTTGTGCCTTGGCAGCCAGTGCCGTACCTGCAACCTTGGCGGGGATTTCGAATCTGGCGCGGCATGGCGTGCTTTTCAAAGGCGGACGGTACTTGGCAAACCTGACGCAATTAAAGGCGATTGCGTTTGATAAAACCGGCACCCTGACAAAGGGGACGCCAACTGTGACTGATAGTGAATTTGCTGCCGATGTTGATCAAGCAGCGGTGATGGCAGTTGTCACGGCGATGGAAAAGCAAAGTAACCATCCGTTAGCCAATGCGATCGTGGCTCATTATCCGGCGACTGATGTGGTGATCGACACCGTTCACAACGAAATCGGCAAAGGGTTAACTGCCGATTATCAAGGCCATACCTATACAGTGGGTAAACCGCAACGTTTTACGCATGCGCCTGCGCTTTTCCGGCAGCGCGCCATGGCGTTGGGGCAGCAAGGGAAAACCGTGATTTTTGTGGCAGTCGATCAAACGGTGGTGGGCCTAATCGCGTTGATGGATGAAGCCAAAAGCAGTGCTAAAGCGGCCATGGCTTACTTGAAACATCATGATATTCAACCGGTTATGATTACCGGCGATGCGAAACAAACCGGTGAGGCTGTTGCCGCCGATTTAGGCATCAAACAGGTTGTGACCAACGTGCTGCCAGATCAAAAAGTAGCGGTGGTTAAGCAATTGCAGGAAACAATGCGGCCAATAGCGATGGTGGGTGACGGTGTTAATGATGCGCC
The DNA here is from genome assembly GCF_055413445.1 of Lacticaseibacillus sp. 22. Taxonomy (NCBI): domain Bacteria; kingdom Bacillati; phylum Bacillota; class Bacilli; order Lactobacillales; family Lactobacillaceae; genus Lacticaseibacillus; species Lacticaseibacillus sp. 22. The sequence continues at coordinate 122,520 of NZ_JBVAYD010000005.1, forward strand.
GGCTCTGGCAAACGCAGAAGTCGGCATTGCGATGGGTTCAGGAACCGATGTCGCCATTGACGTTGCCGATGTGGTGTTGATCAAAAACGATCTCTCCCGGCTCGCATTTGCCCATCAGGTTTCAACCAAAATGAACCGTATTGTCGTTGAAAATCTTGTCTTTTCGATGGCGGTGGTGTTGCTCTTAGTCACGCTAAATGTACTGCAGTTAACCAACATTGCCTGGGGCGTCTTTCTTCATGAAGGCAGCACGCTCATGGTGATTCTCAACGGTTTGCGGCTTTTGCTAACGGAAGAAGGAACACATTCACAAACACCGCATGTGCAACCACAGCTAGGGTAACGGGTTCGGCTCGGTGAATCGTTGCATAACAAACTGCGCTTTTAATACCAAAGTCTGCTAAAATGAGGCTTAAGTATCATAAGGAGCGCATTGCGATGACAACGAATGATGTTCATGCGGCAGCTGCCAATAACAGTGAAATTCCGGATGACGCCGATTTACGAGATGTTCTTGATGTATTCAAAACCATGAGCGATCCCACGCGAATGCGAATTATTCTCGCTATTGCACAAGGACCCATTACCGTTAACGATCTTGCAGCCATGCTGGATCTTGGCCAGTCGACAGTTTCGCATCAGTTACGGTTATTAAAGCAGGCTCGATTAGTCGCCGGTGAGCGATCCGGCAAGCAGATTTATTATCATTTAGTCGATGACCATGTGTTGGAGATTTATGCGTTGACCAAGGCGCATATTGAGGAAAAGCAGCATAGGCAGTGATGAAGTACAATAACAGGCGGCGCCAACATGCAGCCTGACATTATCTTTTGTAAAGGCAAGTGTTTTTCCGGCTATCAGGAAGGCACTTGTCTTTTTGCGTTTATTGCCGTTTATCCTAACAGAAGAAACGGCTGCGTCTAAAAGCTGATATTTACATTATTAGAAGTAAATGATACCATCATTAAATCCCTGCGCTCAGGCAGTTTGCTAAATGGTAGCACTCATGACGGCTAATACGTCCGACTTAAGCATTGGCGAGCCAGCGTCTCTTTTCATTTGTAGACTAAGGATTTGACCGAGCGAAATTTAAAATGAAAGCGTTCGAAACTTAAAGGTGTTATGGAGGTGTTATATGTTTGGGCGGCCCATAAGTAATAGATATAAGTACTATTGGTATACAGTCTTCACGCAACTTAGATTTACCAGAATCATCAATATCATCTTTGTTGTCCAATTTCTAAAATTCAATTTAGTACAATTCGGACTTTTGCAGTCGGTATTTTTGTTATCGCAGTTTGCATCGGAATTGCCAAGTGGTGTTTTAGGCGATCTTTTTCGAAAAAAAGCGGTTATTATTTGGGGCTTGGTTTTACTGACGATTTCGCCCATGGTCATGATTTCGGCCAGTTTGGTAGGCAACGATTTTATGTTTACGACCTTGTTAGGTGCTTTTTTATTGGAAGGCGTGGGTAACGCGTTGCTTAGTGGGGCGGATGAGGCGCTTTTCTTTGAAGCAATTCGCAGAGACGGTCGGGCCAAACAGTATGCAAAGATTCGTGGTGAGGCACAGTTTATCGGGGCCATTGTTGTAGGCGCGGCAACTTTTTTAGGCGGCGTTTTATATGCAATCAATCGCGTGTTACCGTATTTTTTTCAGTCGTTAATGGTGGCAGTTGCGGGTCTGGTTATCTTTTCTGTGCGGGAGGATAAACGCGTCACTGCAACAATTGAAAAAGTTAAGGAACCTAGTCAAGTTAAGAATATCCTCACCGTTTTTGCGGAAATTAAAGCATCGACCAATGTTCTGTTCTTATTTATCTTTACGGCTTTGATGTCTGCAATGGTAAATGCCATTTTTGCGATGTTGCCAGCGTATTTTTCCAAACTCGGCTTTTCTTCTTCTGCAAATGGACTGATATTTATGCTCTTTAGTTTTGTGGGCGGATTGGTGGCAGCTCAGGCTTATCGGCTTACCAAGGTCAGTTCTAAAACATTGGCGCTTATCGTAGCCGGTATTTTAGGGCTGGGGGTGATCCTTCAGATGCAAGCAAGTATTTATTTCTTCTCTGCAGGTGTTTGCTTGTTGTACATAACAGTGGATATTCTAGATCCGATTGTTCTGGAAATGTTGAATCTGTGGGTGAAAGACTCTGCGCGGGCAACTTTAATCTCGGGCCTTTCATTTGCTACTAGTTTGGTGACGATGCTGCTCAATCCGTTAATCGGTATGTTGATTCAAGTATATGGAACAATTCCGATGTTAGTGATGGTTTCAATGTTCGCGATTGTCATGATCCTTTTTTTCGTTCATTTTAGTCTGAAATCAAAACCGCAAGAAAGCGAATAAAGTAATGGAAGGTAAGCGCGCAGATTGATGTGGACGATTCTGAACACCGATCAAGGTCTTGAATCTAAAACGACTTTAAAACGGACAAGCTGCTTAGTGAGAAAGTATTTTCTCGGTAAGCAGCTATTTTTATGGCTAAGGAATGAATGGCTAACATGCGCGGAGGTTATAACTCGCTGCTGAAATGACGTTATTTTAAAAATAAATCGCAAGCAATCAAATGATGTAAAACCACTATATAGTGTATGCTTATTTTAACAAACCACAAAATTTGGTGGATATCCCGTTACTTTTGCTTCTGAATCTTGTATACTAAATACATTGTTACAAGTTTTGCAAGTAAGGGTACGGGAGGACTAGCCATGATCGAATTTTATACACAAATCAAGAAACGGGATGGGCGGATCGTTGATTTTGATGCGACCAAGATCAGCACCGCGATAACCAAAGCGGCAGAAAGTGTGGCGAAACTGTCACCGCGCGATGTGTTAACCATTGACCACTTGACGGATACGGTTACGGCTAAGATTCGCGATCGGTATCATGATGATGTTGAGATTGCCGAAATTCAAACGGTTGTCGAGCAGACACTCATTGCCGCCGAAAAGTACGACTGGGCAGAAGCCTACACGCAATATCGGCTGAAGCGTGATTTAGCGCGCAAACAGAAGCAAGACGTTAATTACAATGTTGCGCGGCTGGTCAATCGCGATAAAAGTGTCGTCAACGAGAATGCCAACAAGGATAGTCGGGTGTTCTCGACCCAACGTGATTTAACAGCCGGTGCGGTGGCCAAAGCGATTGGCTTGAAAATGTTGCCGCCAGCCGTTGCCAATGCGCATTTGCGTGGCGACATTCATTGGCATGATCTTGACTATACCCCGTTCATGGCGGAAACCAATTGCTGCCTGATTGATTTTGACTATATGTTGAATCACGGCTTCTCCATTGGGAACGCCGAGGTTGAGCCGGCCCACTCGATTCAGGTGGCGGTGACCCAGATGACGCAAATTATCGCTAACGTGGCCTCCAGTCAATATGGTGGCTGTTCCAGTGACCGGACAGATCAGGTACTGGCGCCGTTTGCCGAGAAAAATTACCAGAAGCATTTGCGTGAATTCGGTGATGTGATTGATGATCCCGCTACCCTCAAAGCGTTGGCGGTGAAGCAGACCAAGAAGGATATTTATGATGCCTTGCAAACGCTGGAATATCAGGTTAACACCCTTTATTCAACGCAAGGACAGACCCCGTTTGTGACCGTGGGCTTTGGTCTTGGCACTAGCTGGATTGAACGTGAAATTCAAAAGGATATTTTGAAAATCCGGATTCTGGGTCTGGGCAAGGAACGCCGGACAGCGATTTTCCCGAAACTTGTCTTCACGTTAAAACGCGGCCTGAACCTTAATCCGGATGACCCAAACTACGACATCAAACAGTTGGCGATTGAGTGCGCCACCAAGCGGATGTATCCTGATGTGGTTTCCTATGACACAATCAAGCGGCTGACTGGCTCCTTCAAAGCGCCGATGGGTTGTCGCAGTTTCTTGCAAGGCTGGACCGATCCGAAGACAGGTAAGGAAGTCAATGCCGGCCGCATGAATCTCGGCGTTATTACGGTTAACCTGCCGCGGATTGCTATGGAGTCCAAAGGCGATAAAGATAAGTTTTGGAAGATTTTTGAAGAACGGATGCGCATCTGCAAGGAAGGTTTGCTTTACAAGATTGAACGAACCAAACAAGCCACGCCGGAAAGTGCCCCGATTCTTTATAAATATGGTGCATTTGGCCACCGTTTAGCCGATACCGATAGTATTGACGATCTTTTCAAAAATGGTCGTGCCACTGTATCGCTCGGCTACATCGGTCTATATGAAGTCGGAACGGTCTTTTATGGTTCAGCATGGGAGAAGAATCATGACGCCAAGGCCTTTTCCGTTTCGATTGTGAAGGCGCTGGACGATCATTGCAAGGCCTGGGAGAAACAATACGGCTATCACTTCTCGGTTTACGGCACCCCAAGCGAATCGCTGACTGACACCTTCTGCCGCGAAGACACTAAGAAGTTCGGCATCGTCAAGGACATCACCGACAAGGAATACTACACCAACAGTTTCCACTATGACGTCCGCAAGTCACCCACACCATTTGAAAAGCTCGACTTTGAAAAGGACTATCCGCAATACAGTGCCGGTGGCTTCATCCACTATTGCGAATACCCGAACCTGAAGCAAAATCCTAAGGCACTGGAAGCGGTGTGGGACTATGCATACGATAAAATCGGTTATCTTGGCACCAACACGCCGATTGATCAATGCTTCAAATGCGGTTTCAAAGGTGAGTTCACAGCGACCGCCAAGGGATATGAATGCCCGGAATGCGGCAACCACGATCCGGCTACCTGCGATGTCGTCAAGCGGCTTTGCGGCTACCTTGGCAATCCCAACAAGCGGCCAATGGTTCACGGACGGCAAGAAGAAATCATTCACCGCAAGAAACATATTACGTTCAGCCTGAATCAGGTGGCCAATCGCCGCGATAAGTAGGGTTGATCAAAGTGGCATGGAAAAAGATAATAGGAGCGATCGTCTGGAGATCAGACGGTCGTTTTTGTTTTCTAGAGACTGAATATAAATAGTAATCGGAGACTTTTCATTCCGCCCATTCGCGTGTAGAATCCAAGGCAAGTTCTTGCTGACGGTTGGAATAGCGTGATTGGAGGTGTGCCATGATAGCTGGTGTATTTACTGCTAAACAATGGCAAATAGCAGAACAATGGAATAATGGGTGGCTGATTGTTGCGATTATTGTCATTTTATTCATTATCTTCTGCCTCCTACTCGTTTCTTTTTATGTACCCAATCCCTGGAAGTGGCGGATTTTCGTACCTGCCATCCTTATTTGCATGAGTTTGACGGTTTACAGCTGGTTGCGAACGGACAATACGGCTAATTACCAATTTAATCAATGGGCCGCAAAAATCACACCGCAGATCCGCACTAAGAAAGCGGCTCTATTTACTTATGTCTCCGTCCCAGAAAGTGAAGTTAAAGGGTATCGGGCATTAAATGATTACCCGGCGCTTACAAGCTTACCCATGTATACGCGTCACCGAGTCATAGCATCAGTGGTCTATCTTGGGCGTGATGACAATGCGCGCTACTTTAAGTTAGACGGCTTAGTTTATCGTTATTCCGGACCAATACAGATCGGCGAACAGGCGGCTTTAAGCGGTTATCGTTTTCGGTTAAAGGATCGTGGCTATACTCAAATGGGATTCATAAATCCATCCAAGAATTTTACAGCCGCTCTAGTGATCCCGCGAAATCAGATTGAGCAGCATTACCATCCGTCTAAGGAGGTCGTCGTGACACTCGAGAAGATGGATGGTGAATGGACGACGGAAAAGGTCTATCGAAAGTGAAAAAGTTTGTGCAGTCATTTTGCAGGCTGACGGTGTGGGCAGATGGGTTTTGTTAGGATAAGCGAGCCTGCGCCGGCGATGAGGACGAGAACTAATTGCAGATCCATGCCTTATGAACTATATAAGGACAAGACCTGTAAGCAAATATAGTAGCCCAAGCGCAGAAAGGGTCAAAACTATGAAACTAAACCAGCTAGCAAAAATATGCGCTAACTTGCTAGGTATATAAAGCGGGGACTTGACGCTAAGACAGATAGTCTTGTAATACTTGACGGTAACAAATGCATCATTTTGGGAGAAAACGTCCTAATTGGCGATTAAGCCCTTAACTCCCCACAAAAAATAGCCGTTACCTGTTCGGAAACGGCTATGAAAATCACCGGTTGCTTTTACTTTGGATAAAGGAATTGGCTGTACAAGGCTCGGACATAACATAATAAGAGACTTTTTTAACCTATATAGCCTAACTGCATGAATGCTGTGTACCGCCGGAATCATCAGAGCTGCATGTATGTGGAATATTATTTAAATTCATTTATAGTTTTATATCTCCACACAAAAAGTGTTGGGGGCTCTCTAAGAAACCGGAACAAAAAACATTTGATTTTCTGTAAATTTCAAGCGCGTTCTTAAGATTTATTGGATTATTTCAAATAGCAGTACACCAATTCAATCTAGGTTATTTTTTAGGAATGCAAGTACGTTCTTCTTATCCGTTTTCATGCTTCCTGCCAAGAATGCAACTATGATGGCAATAACAGAGAGCACGAATTCTAATAATGACCACTTGAAAATTAACGTTAAGACTAACGGTACAAGGACTGCAATTAACAAGACGCCATCTCTGGGACCTAAATTAATATAAGGATACATCATCATTGAGTATCACTTCTTTCGTTGTCTAGCTAGGATAATACTAGTTGAACCATATCTTCAAATGCTATTTTGTTCTCCTTCAATAATCGGGAGAGTTCTTGGGCGAACAAGTTAGCTTTACGAAAGTCTACATTTTGGTGGTTAAACATCAGTTGGAGGCGGAATTGTATCCGGATAAGGATTGAATTGTGTCTCGGAAACAGGGACAAGAGGACAGATCCCTTCAGATATCGTCACTAAGCTGGCGAATGATGGTGATTGTCTATAGTTCAATACCATCATGGTCATCTCCTTGTAGCTTTGCGAACGGAATGTTTGAAAAAATGACCCTTATAGATGAGAAAAGATTGACGAAACAGATGGTAAACGCTTACTGGACTATCTAACTAAAGTACTACGCCCTTATCTTTTCTCTGTCAAGTTGGATATGGATACGAATGAAAAAGTTGATACTTACTCAAAATAAGGACGGTTTTTATCAAGCATATGCTGTGATAAGCTAAGAACATCAAAAATTCTGCGAAAGGCAGTGATGTAAATGATCCTGTTAGGTAACCTATGCCGAATGGTTACACTTGTTTTCGTCCTTATTAGCAGCATTCTCATTAGCAAGCCAAAAATGACGCGGATTCGTTTTATAAAACTAGCAACACTAGCAATTACCGCCGCTGTTTTCTTCGCACTGAGTCTGTGGCTGGAGAAAGAAGCCTCTGGTGCCGTTTCATCGTTAGTAGGGATGGTGATGGTTGTTATTGTGGCACTTGAACTGGGATACATACGCAAGCGCAAGATGGTCACGCGTTGAGAAGTACTCGCACATGCTTATTTTGCATGCTGACGATGTGGCCAGACGGGTTTTGTTAGGATGAGCAAACCTGCGCCACCGATGAGAACCAAGACTATTTGTACATCAATTCCCCGAAACCAGATAAGATATAACGCTGTTAGGCAAAAGATCAAGCCCATTAAAGAAAAAAAGGTGGCTATGAGTAAACGGCTTGTAATAGACCAACTTGCAAAAATATCTGTTGATTTTGGATCAGAGGCCCGACTCCAAATTAACAAAACGATGGCATAAATTGACCAGATAACCTGCGCAAGCCAATGAGGGAAAAAGCCCAAGAATGTTGTCGCTGCCACTCCAGTCATGATTAGACTAGCCGTCATCAAAACAGCCATAACAAGCTGATGCCGGCTCACTTTACTATCCTTAATCAATTTTTCGTTTAACTCAGAATCGTCGAGGATCAGGGTATCAAGCGACACCGAAAAGATCCGGGCAATTTGAGTCACTGTTTCTAAGTCCGGTAAATTGCGTTCATTTTCCCAGTTAGATACCGTGTGCCGCGAAACGTGTAATTGTTGTGCCAAGTCAGCTTGCGTCATGCTGTGTGCGGTCCGAATCTGCTGAAGCTGTTTTGAAAAGTTCAAGATGATCACCTCGCTTGGTTTGATTGTGGCAGAGGAGGTCAGAAACAGCAAGAAAGAGAGAAGATCCGCAGCGCGCGTTATTCGAGACAAGACTATTACCCGGGAAATTTTGCATTCGGTGGCTGGTGAAAACCGATTACCAAAGCAAAAACTTAAAATAAATGTCAATTTGTCAGCATTCGCAGTGTTAGCAGAAGATGCTCCTGCACTAATCGCCATAATGTTTGACAAGTAAATCATCATGCTTGTGATCAACGCACATTTCATGCTATACTCCATTCGGTGCCAAACCACGGTGAGTTCGTAACGATCGGCGCGTATGCGTTCAGAAGGTCGAAGCGGCTCGCCATTTTTTTATGAGCGCGAGCCGGCGCGGTTAGAAGTCGGAGTGTAAGTGGCCTCAGGCGTGATGGCCGGGCTTTGGCAATTGCGCCTGAGGTCCTTACCCGCAGACTTCTGCGCCGGGGAGCGCGTTATAGATAATATGAAGTGACCCCCTAGATTGTCGACTCGGGGATTTAGACTGATAATGGTGTTGTGTTAAAACGAGCCATACAATCATTACCCCATGACAATAGGAGGTCACTCACATGGAAAGTATAGTTTACGTCGGGATGGATGTCCATAAAGCCACTTACAGCC
>NZ_JBVAYD010000050.1:0-6191 GCF_055413445.1 Lacticaseibacillus sp. 22
AGTAAAATTTTAAACACTGACAGTGCAATCATTCATGCGCTTACAACTCGAAAGTTTTGAGCTATAGACTGCACAAATAAAATATACATCAATTAAATTATAATTGATAGTCAATATAACAAATTTTCTTCCATTTTTAGTTTTTGCCTTTGTTATCTACATCACTTTAAAAAAAAGTAAAAGAGCTCAAAACTTTCGAGTTACGATCACTTGTTAATCCACTTTTTACCCAATAATTCTTAAAAATTCAGATTTTACGCTACAATTAATTAATTCAATCAACACTGTCTGATTTTTAGTTCCTAACTAGTGGCTGCTTTCACCAGTCACTTCTTAGGCATCTGTGCGCCTCCTTCCATTGTTTCCGGCGTCTCTCTTCTTCCAACACCAGCTTAACAAGTTGACCCCGCGCAAAGGAACGATAATGTTCGTTATTTAACAAGATATTTTTAACAGTGCATACTTATTTACATTATAGGTATTAATCTGTACATATAATGTAAAAAGCTATATTTATAGGTAAATAAGGTCTTCAAACCCAAAAGTAGCCTTGAAACATCCGGCGTATTGCCAGTAAGTCCCAAGACTACTTATAGGTTATTTATTCAACTAATTAGTTTAAGCTTTGATGATTTTCCCAACTGCAATTGGTAAAGTAACGTGGGCATCGTAGTTCATGACAGTTCCTTGAACAGTAGCCGGTAGCTTCAAGGTATCCGGCACACCATGAATATAAATGACCCTTTTATCGAGCTGCAAATCGTCACTGCCAAAAGCGGCTTTAAACGCTGTCTGCAATTCCTTCAGATCAACGAGTTTGTCATAAGCATAGTGACCTTCTGCATCAGCCACTGGGTAACTGTCATTTGGCACATGCATCTTGGCCGGTTCAGCGTCAAATGGCACCATCGTTGTACCGGAAACCGGTTCTGTTTCTGGCAGATCAACGAAACCGTCACCATTAGCATCTTGTGCCGCTGTGGCGATTTCTGCTGGCTTACCATCCGGGAATCCGTGGAAATGTTCCCAATGCTGCACATTAGAAGGTGTATCAAACATATCGATATGAATCTTCATTTGCGCACCATCAATCGTGAATGTCGCGGCACCGTGCGGCGCGGTGCCAATCTTCTCAGCGTTCAATGGCACAATTTCTGCTTTATACTTTTCAGCCATGCAAAGCACTTCTTTTAGATTTAGACTCAGTTTCTGTATAGTGCTAACTGGAACGACTCACAATCTATTGCATTTCAAAAGTGAGGTTGCAAGATTATTTGGCCAATTGCAATAACCGTTGGCGCAAAGCAGGATCAGCTGCGTAAAGATAAAGCCCGTGCTTCGCCCTCTTCAGCAGAATATTAATGGCATTCATGATAATCGCGGCTTTAGCGTCGGTGGTGTCGGCCAAATCCGGGCGCTTTTTGAATGCTTCCTTGTCTTGGTACTGCGCCAGATCAACCGTAAGTCGGTCTTTTGAGGGATCATAGCCTAGACTCGGCCCTAGAATCACACCTGCGTAATTCAAGTCAAAGCCTTGAATAGTATAAATGGAACCAACTTCATGCAATGTCTCAGGACGTTGTGCCCACGGGCGATCGGTGAAGTTGATCTTGTCCCAAGGCAACCGCAGAGAGCCAGCTTGGACATACCAGGTTTTACCATCGAGCACTGTGAATGGATAGTCAGCTGTAGCGATCATGCGCGAAAGGCCGGTTTCGGCATTGCGCCGCTGAATGAGGTCATACATCGGCTGACCATCAGAAAAAACTTGAAAATCAAAATGTTGCGGATGTGGCAAAGGCAACATTTTTCCACGAACAAAATGATCAATCCAATCATTCACCGCCGTATCGCCTCCCCGCATCTATTCGGTCAGATGATAATGTGTCACTGCGTAATCGCGCGTCACTCTTTTCAATAAAGCAGGTGTCCAAAAACTCTTTAGCTTGACTAGCTGGTGGAAATCGAACACGAGCACCACCACTCGAGCCAACTGAAGAATATCAGCAAGCTGATTATGCCCACGGAATTTATTATACGGATCAGGCGTCGTCAGTAGTAAATGGCCTTCATCGATCAGCACGACATCTGCCCGCTTACCGGCTTTGCGGTACGCGTTAATAAATGGTGTTAGTTTCATGGTAGATTGTAAAATTAATCCGAACAGCGTTCGGATTAATTTTACAATCTACCATTTACTATGATTATTAGTAACTATTTTGCCTCTACCCAACCGTGTGTCAATAAGCTCGTTTTTTTTTCATCAGCAAGATCTTGACTGGGAATTGCAACTGCTAATAAGTACTTTGGACGACTTAATGCTACATATGCTAGTTTAAGACAATCCCGCTGTAACTGTTCTATTTCTGGATCCGATGAAAAATCTGGTCGGTCTCCTAGTAAATAAGGAAAGATAGTTTTGAAGAACTTATTGATTTTGTCTTCTTCATTAAACTTCATGTGTACACATGAAGTTAGTAAAAGCAGTGTCGATCGATGTGTTTCACCTTTAACTCCGTGAATTGTTGCAAATTCTCGGTGGACTGTCGATAAATTCATTCTTTCAGGTTCACCTTCTAGGTTGCTAACGTCTTGAAGCAGATGCTTGCATTCTCTTTGCAAATAAGCTTCTGAAATAGTTTCTGAACCAATTAGACTGTACAAATGATATTGTACCTCGTTCAATGAAATATTTTGTTTTGCGAGTTTCTGGATGACATCTGCTAATTCAAGGTTGCTATCATGATTATTACGGATTAGTACTGATTCTTCCATAAAAGAAACGCCATTCGCATTGGCCAATAATTTGATAACCAATGCATAAATTTCACTGACACTTCTTTCATGAGCTCGTTGCTCTGAACCTTCTTTGGAATATTTGGGTTCAACTTTTATAATGTCACTGTGCATTATTCCGACAATAGCATCTGGTTTCTGCAATATACGAAAATTTGGATTTGAACTGGCAGCGTCTTCGATCAGCCGAGTATGCTTTTCCTTGAGTTCGTCTCCAGTTTCATATGTCATAAAATACTTCGGAAAGAAATTTAGTTCTTGATTCGAATGGAATTGTTCATATTCCTGAACACAAACATGTTTAACTACAGCAGCAATTAAACTGCCAAACCTTGTAGTTTCAGAGATTTCTTTAGTCTGGTAGAATTCGTTATCGGGTCTCGGGTTCCAAGAGTCCTCTGTCTCGGATCCATAGATAGTATATAATGCTTGATACGGATCTCCAAATCTTTGTACATTCAACTGTTTGCCATTAGCCAGACCATTTATAATGGCAAACTGAATCCAATCGGTATCTTGAGCTTCATCGATCATTAAGTATGAAAATCGTTTCTCAAATGCCACGCTCAACTCGTCTCTATGTTTACTTAGATACCAATAAGACAATGATTTGAGATCAGAATATGAAACATAGCCATCCCTTAACAGCCATTCGCATGCACGATTAATGGCATATTGACAACGCTGATTCTGGTGTCTGTTAGTGTAATAAAATGATCCGTCATCTAAAATTACTAGCTTGCACCCATTTTTGGACGGCTTAGGTACGTTCCAATCTGAACGATAGTCCTTAACAATTCTCCTAAAATTTTTATCATACTTTTCATAGAACTTTTCATCATCTAAAAGCTTAAGCGTCACACCGGGTAGGACCGTGGCAAATGCAGTTTTACCTAAAAATTTATCCATGAAACTTTGAATAGTTCCTACAAAATTTGGATATTCAATTTCATCCACACCAGCAAGCTTCAACCGTGCTAAAATCTCTTTTACAGCAACATTGGTATGTGTAATACAGCAGATGCCTTTATCTTCGTAGTTGCGAGTGGTCAATAACCTTAACACCTTCGCTGCTAATACGGTTGTTTTACCTGATCCAGGTCCAGCTACGACGTCAATTCGTCCTATTGCTTGAATAACTTCTCGCTGTTCCGCTGTAAAATGCGCACCGTGCAACAATATGCTTTCAATTTGCATCAAGTTCAATCTTGTTCAACCTCCTGCCCACTTGCAAACTTAATCGCATTAATTAAATACTTGCATTCTTCATTTTGTGAATGTGTTGTATCGCCAATAATTTTATTTTTCAGCTCTTCCTTTTCATCTTGACTAAGACCCATAATTAGTTTTGCTAATTGTTCACTAACCTGTGTTTTTGAAACCGAGCCTTTGTTCAAGGCTGCATACGCATTGTATGCAGCCTTATTCGGACTTGTTTTATAATCTTCTTCAAATTTTTTAATAAGTTTTTCCCGATGATTTTCTCTAACGAATTGTGTTTCAGCTATCGCTTGAATCGTAAGATGACGCAAAGAGCTACGCAAAAGACTGTACTCCAAAGTCCATAATGGCGACATGAATACTTTACTATTGGAACTAAATTCTTCGTATTTTTGATTGAGACACTCTTGCCTTTCTGCTGTCTTACTGGCCCAGTCAGAATCAGATCGGAATTTTTTTACTTGAATAATTAAATTCTTAATTTTAGTATTTTCAAATCTTAGTTTAAAAGCAGCTACTAATTCAGCAAAAGTCGCATACTCCTCTCCGAACAAGTCAACATTCAAATCGCTAGGGCCACTAATCAACTCCTGGATTTTTTCAGCGCTCTCTGAATCGATACCATACACAGTCGGATTAATATCTGAATCTGTAATTATAGAGATAGGGATACCAATTTTTTCTGATTTTTCTTTTTGAGAAAACAGTTTAATATATTGATTAAAGCTTGTCCCGCCAACGTTTACAATTGAGATACCAGAACGATGTAACGGTAAATTTATTAAATCTGCCAGGGCTGGTAATAAAATATTTTCCGCATATCCCTCCACCAAAATAATTCCTTTTGCAAAGAATAGGTTACTCTTTGTTGCATCTAAAAATCGATTCAAAAAATCATAATCAGCTTCCTCAAGCATGGTGTCCTCAGGTGCCATCGAATAGGCTTTATTAGCGTTCATATATATCAGCGATCTTTGATCTATCGATGCGGTCAGTGCAACACTATGTGAAGTCAATATAAACTGCTGAGATGAATTATCCTCTGTGCTAAGAATATAGCGCTCGATGTATTTAATTAGTCGTATCTGAGCCTGCACGTGCAAGTGCGCCTCTAATTCCTCTATAAGCATAATGTTTGGACCATAAACCACTGAACTTGAATGATCCTTTAGCAGCGCTAACTCGGTCGAAATGTACAACAGGTTCAAGTTCCCCAATCCCAAATTGACGCTTTCTGAACTTAAACTTAGCTGTTTGAATATTTGATCAAGTGTAACTTGTGTTAGTTGAAAGCGCGTGTCACTTTTATCCTGATCTTGACTATCAAATAACTGCCTCAATACCGAATGAAGTTCTTTATTAATTGATTGTTTTTCCAAATTATTATCAGAAAGATGATCGTTATCTTTAGGTGGATTCGATTCACTTGGAAAGCCATCTGAGAGATATCCCTCTATTATTGCGTTGGCTTCCTCCAACGCTTGGACAAGTTTTAATTTATGTTCTGGGTGATTTCGAAACTCCGAGTGTGCTGCAAGTAATTGTGGCAGATGTGAGCGAAAGCCAGGAGTTAATTCATCTGTTGCATTTCTCAGAGCTTTTAAGTATGTAACACGTAAGTATACTCGTGCCCCACTTGCTAACGAAGATTCTGCACCTTCATCTCCTGCAACTAGATTTCGATCTAAATATTGACGTCCAGCTTCACTCGTTTTGCGCTCAACTGTTAGTTTTACATGTAACTCATATTCATTATTATCGTCAAACGACAGCCACTCTAGAAAAGTTCCAGCCTCGTACTTGTTGAGACTACAAAATACAGCCTCAATCTTAAAATCATTTGAAAACTCGGTCCCGTCAAAATAGAAATCCTCGTCTTGAATACTGGTTCGATCATCGCTAACTGTTCCAAGCAACACTTTAATTGCATCGATAACTGCAGTTTTCCCTGAATCATTTTCACCGACAATGATATTCAAGCCCGGATGAAATTTTACTATCAATCCAGGTTCCCCATTCACCTGAGAAACAAATTTTCGAAAATCATACAGTTTAACAGTTTTTAGAAACACTATACATTCCTCCCTAGGGACATTCTACTATCCCACTCATTATGCAAAAATACGACTAAATGCTCGAAAAATTCGCTTATAACCAGATGACCTACACACTAA
>NZ_JBVAYD010000051.1:0-5994 GCF_055413445.1 Lacticaseibacillus sp. 22
ATCAACAAGGCACGAACTAGCCAAGTAGCAGCTTTTTGCGTAGAATGGTCTGGATAGTTTATTTTGGAAAGGAAACCCGCCATGTCGCGCACTGAAACCCACCTCGTGAACCAAAATGATCAGAAACTAAAAGGCGTCATTTTTGCTGTTGTTGGCGCCATCTTTTGGGGTGCTAGCGGTATATTCACCCAAATGTTATTTACCGATGCCGGGGTGCAACCGTTATGGCTAGTCGGTATCCGGTTATTTTTTGCCGGATTATTGCTGGTTATCTGGAGCTCGCTCAAAGACTTACGGCAATTGGGCACTATTTGGAAAAATCGGCATGATGCCATGTTGCTAATTCTCTTCGCCTTTCTGGGTATGGTGCCTTCCCAACTGACTTATTTTCTCGCCATTAGTGCCGGAAATGCAGCCACAGCCACGATCCTGCAATTCCTGGGGCCGGTTTTTATCTTGCTCTATGTTGCATTTGCTACCCGCCAAATGCCGCGGCGCATTGATTTCGTGAGTATTACCCTCGCGCTGATCGGCACTTATTTGTTGGTAACGCGCGGACGGCTCACCAGTCTGAGTCTAGCACCGGCTGCAGTCTTCTGGGGAATTATGGCCGGCGTGAGTCAAGCGTTGTACACGCTGCTGCCTCGCACTTTGCTTGCCAAATATGACGCGCGGGCAGTCACCGGCTGGTCCATGCTGCTCGGAAGTTTGCCCTTTTTACCCCAGTATGTACTCCGCCGCAACCCTGTGCTGACATTGCCTAATCTTGGTGCCATTGCCTTTGTCGTAATTTTCGGCACTATGCTTGCTTACTTGCTCGTCTTAGGCAGCCTGCATTACATTTCACCAGTCGCAACGGGCATGCTCAGCGCGTTTGAGCCATTGACAGCCACCACACTAGCAGTCACCCGCTTGCACATTGCGTTTGGTCCGGCAGAGTGGCTGGGTGGTTTTCTTATCGTGTTAAACACCTTGTTGCAAGCCCTGCCGTTTAATAAGTTGCAACATGTGCAACGCCGCTTAATTCGGCAGTTTTCGCGAAAGAAAAGTGTTTAGCCGTATCCAAAAAGCAACTTGATATCGGATATAAAAGAATCCTGATCTGCAGTGATTTACCACTGACGATCAGGATCCTTTTTTATAATCAGCGCTGCTTACCCGACTCACTGAGGAGCGTTGCTTAATAACCAGGTTGCAGTGGCGTGATATTGTCCGGCTTTAGCAGTAGCAGTTTGTTCAATGCCTAGATAAGCCGCAATATTGCCGGTTTGTGCGCCTAATGTCCAATCAGTACCGCCTGCTGCCATATTCTTCACCAAGGTTGCATTGTTGTTATCTCTGATTGTAGCCACTTTGTCCGTTCCGGTGGCGGTTCGATCCGCCAAGACCAGCGTTGCTTTGCCACCTTGCTGACTACCATGATCACCTAAAACATACGGCTGCCCGACAAGTGTAAACGGCGTCAGTTGCATCATCAAATGCCAGCCTTGCTTGGTCGGTCGGGTATCCTTGATGCTTAACACTTTCCCTGTCGAGTTGGCTGACTCCAGTCCATGCTGATTGGTCAACCACTGGCCTGTTTCTAACTGATTCGGGGATGCCGTATCGGGATTAGGAATACCGTTCACCATGTCCATGACGTTCGGATTGCGATAACCACCCGCGCCATCTTTGAGTTCAAAAATAAAACTCGGCACTTTTTCCAGGGTTAAATCACCGGTTTCCGGATCAAGGATATACTCCAACACATCTTTACCGGTAGGCGTTTTTAAATCATAAGTTTGCCCGTCGCCACTGACCGTTCCGATTGGTTTATCATGAAACAGCGTCGATTTCAGCAAGGCGTGATGCTTTACCCGCGCCGGTAGCGAAAATTGCAATTTGGCTGCGGTTCCGGCCGCAACTGACGGCATTTGCGTAACGACAATCCGATTGCCGTCGCTTTGCACTTTTCCTTGAACGGTAACCGTGCGACTGCCAATCGTAAGCGTTATCGGAAGCTGGTCGTCTGGTTGCGCCGGCGTTCCATCTGCTTTGAGATAATCAAAATACTGTCCTTTGGGTACATCCATGGTGATGGTGCCATTGGTAGGCCATGCTGCTTGCTTAGTTGCTTGGACGTCCACCACATAATCATAATGAATGGCATCTTCTACCTTCAAATGCGTGTTGGCATCAACTGTTTCCGCGCCTCGCATTAACGCAACCGTTCCCTTAACCTTCGCCACTTCCGGTAAAGCACCGATAGCAACCACATGTGGTTCATAGTAATTACTGGTAGTCCCCGTGAAGCCTAAATAGAGTCGCCGCGGAACCGGATCGCCTGCATTTTGGGCAAAGTAGTTTTGAATATCAGCACTTGTCCAAGTGACTTTCTCTGAAAATACATAGGGTTTGCCATTGCTTTTCTGAACCGTGACAGTATAAGTTAGCGTGCCGCCTCCCCGGTTATCCTTCTTCCAGTCTATTTTCACTTGATGCCATTTACCGTTTGCCGCCGTTGATGCAAGGGTATTCTGTCGGCCAATTCCGGTTTGGACGCCATTAAAAGGAGGATCGCCTTTAAAATATAGCCACGACATCCAATAAGGATTAGAAATTCGATACATATTGGCTTGTCCTGGATAGCCCGCGCCAAAATAGTAATCGGTATAAGCACTATATTGATCATAACCACCTGCAGCATCACCACCATTACGCCGAGTATCAACATATAAGGCAAAACTATTTGGTAATGCTGTATTAGCTATTTGCTGGGAGGTGCTGCCTGCAGGTAAATGATCGACACCCCAGATACCAAGCGATGATGGGTCAATTTGTTTTGGTGCCGCTGGTTTAGCTGCCAGCACAAACGCCATCCCTTCACCAATTGTGGTTTTATTACCCAGATAATAATACATGGTGTATGACGCATCTTTGTCCAAGTCAAACATAGGCGCCGTACTCCAGATGGCACCGGATTGGTTAGGAGCATCTTTATTAATTTCCATTCCGACCGCACTGCCCGTCGCAGAATCGATAATCAAACTTGAATCTTTTTGAGTTGGTTCAAAGAGCCCGGTAACATCAGAAAATGATGGCGGTGCGGGGTACCCTGACGATGACGGCCACCCAGCCGCGGCGTGCGCCGACACGGAAGGGGCCACCATCAAAAAACTAACCAGCAAGCCCAACCAAGTAACCAGGTAGCCGCACTTCTTCATGATCATCACTCCTTTCTAAAGTGAGCGTGAGCCAGCGCGGTTAGAA
This sequence comes from Lacticaseibacillus sp. 22, assembly GCF_055413445.1. NCBI lineage: Bacteria > Bacillati > Bacillota > Bacilli > Lactobacillales > Lactobacillaceae > Lacticaseibacillus > Lacticaseibacillus sp. 22. The sequence goes on from NZ_JBVAYD010000051.1 coordinate 3,250, forward strand.
GCCGGAGTGTAAGTGGCCTTGGGCGTGATGGTCGTACTTTGACCATTGCGACCAAGGTCCTTACACGCAGGCTTCTGCGCTGGCGAACGCGTTATGGTGAGCGTGAACCGGTGCGGTTAGAAGTCGGAGTGTAAGTGGCCTTAGACGTGATGGCCCGCTCTTGGCCATCGCGTCTAAGGTCCTTACATGCAGACTTCTGCACCGATGAACGCGTTATGGTGAGCGTGAACCAGCGCGGTTAGAAGCCGGAGTGTAAGTGGCCTTGGGCGTGATGGTCGCACTTTGACCATCGCAGCCAAGGTCCTTACACGCAGGCTTCTGCACTGGTGAACGCATTGATGTGGTTTAAGGTTGCGGCGCATTGGCAAGCGTCCAAGTAATTGCCGCCTGATACCTGCCTATTTGAGTGGTGACATTGATCGGGCTTGAAACCAACGTCAACTCCGTACCAGCGCTAATAGTCACCTGATTATTACCCTGCCCTTGCCCGGTACTAGTCGCGCTTGCAGCATCTGCCTGCCAAACCACCGTCTCAGGCGTTTGTTGATCTTTGGCAAACTTCAACCGCGGCGCTTGGGCCCCTGCTGGGTGAACGGCATTCAAATCAGGATTACTCGTCGTCGGATTCGTCCCCACCAGATCAATATAACCTTCCAAAAAATGTCCCTTACCATCCGTTAGCGCGTCCATCTTTGCTGTTAACGTCCATCCTGCGCTGGTGCCACGATAATCACCCACCTGCAACAACCCAGACGCGTTACCGTCATTAGCATTCGTACTATTTTTAACCGGCCCCTGATTAACCTTATTGCTGCGTAACGCATGTTTTGTGAACTGTCCGCTAACAATTTCATAAACGGAAATGCCGCCAAAATTTAAGTCAGGAACTTGCTGTAAAACGATATTGCCTGGATCAACTGTCAATTGAGCCACGGATGATTTTGGCCCTAAGTCATCTGCCGCAGCTACCGGATAGGCTGTTGAGATTCCAGCTGCTATTAACAAGGTGGTAAGACTAAGGATTTGCTTTTTCATTTTCATCCCCCTTGTCTTTTCGCCCGCGCCAGAAGCTCAGGCCCATGCTGTTGATGAGTAACAGCATCGTGCCAATCACCGGTAACATACCCTGCTGACTGTGTTCACCAGTTTGCGGTAGGCGAAGCGGCGTCGATTTAGGTGGTCGCGGTAAATTATTTTTCAGTGGCTTGGGTGTTAAAATGTCGCTGCCAGGCGCATTAATGGGATTAGCGGGTTGTGGTCGATCATCTATCACGATCACCTCGCCGATGGAAGTTGCTGCTTGTACCTCATAGACGGCAACACTACTCAAGCCAATGAAGCCCATTAAAACAACCAGCTTGATCCAAAAACGCCACGTACTAAATCCCATCGGTTAGCACCTCCTTTTTCAAGCAAAACTTGGCTAAAGAACCAATCATTCAGCGTTAAACTTGGCAAAAGAGGGCCAGTCGAAGATCACTGTCCCTCTTCTGACGTTTGATAATCAGTTACCCGGCGCATTTGTCAGGGTCCAGGTAATCGCAGTTTGATACTTACCTGCATAGGCCTTAACATTTTTGGTCAGTTTCAGTAGGTTCTGCGGGGAGGTGAACAATGAGGTGTTTCTGCCTTGTCCTTGATCTTTAGCCGCTTGCCAGATTGGAACCGAGCTACCTGCCAGAACTAATTCAGGATTTGTTGCGAGCGCTGCCGGATTATTATCGGTTTCGTCCGCTTTGATATCACCCGCCAATACAATGCTGCCGCCCAGGGTTTGACCCGTTTCATTCTTAAGTTCGCCTGCCTGAGCTTCCAATCGCCAACCTGCACCAGTTCCGCGATAGTCTGTAATGTTCAAGATTCCCTGATTATTACCATCTGCCGCATTCCCAGCAGGTTCATTCTTCACTGGTTTGTCAGTTACCGTATTATTTAGTAACGGCAAAGTTTGATCGCCGGTAGACAAGGCTTCAACACTGACGCTCTTAAACTTCAGATCCGGAACTTTTACCAATGATAAAATATCCTTCGAACCATCTGGATTGTCTGGGTTTTTCGGGTCTGGATTAGTCGGATCCACCCCGACCCGAACTTCACCAACGGAAGTCTTCTTTGATGGCGTGTCAGCCTCGCCTGCAGCCAATACATTGGTGACTGGTAAGATCATACCAGCCAGCGATAATGCTGTAAGACCCATCGCCATGTAGTTAACTCTTTTCATTAAATTATCCTCCATATTCTTATTTGATTTGTTTTTCTTCTCTACGTCTATTATAGTATTCTCGAATTAATCCAAATGCAAGCGCTTTCTTCAAACATTACAATTGTTATTGTTATATTTTAGTAATTAAACGTTATTTATAGAATTTATATTCTTGAATCGTCAGCATTATATTGCTTATGTGCGTCTGGTTTTATGTTCTTGATGTAAAATTTAAATAATTTGGTTTTTTCTTCCTTATAAAGTCAATAACAATATTATTAATTATTTCAAATCTTTAAAATATCATTTACCAAAACATAGATTCCAAAAAATTGATATTATTTGATTAAAAGCATTTATTTAATAATTTTCAACGATTATATTCTTGCTTTCATTTTTGCACAATTATATTTATACCAACTAAAAGTGCCGTATTTTGACTTTCCTCCATTCACGAAAAACTGACATTTTCAAAATACTGCCGCTGCCGTGACATTGAATCAATCTTATATTTCCCGTAATCAAAAAGGACCGTGCAACTA
>NZ_JBVAYD010000052.1:0-5731 GCF_055413445.1 Lacticaseibacillus sp. 22
TTAGGAGATGTGCTTATGACGAAACAACATGTGAGGTTCAACTACTTTGTTCCGGAATTGAATTATGAAAACGGTAATAACTTTAGATGGAACATGAAGGATTTCCTTGAATTTCTTCTAAATCACAAGGGCAAGATTGAAAGTTCAGTCATTTTAGGAGATGAAGTGGCAGACTTTGAATGGGAGGATCAACAGCTTGATCAACAAAGAAACTTGTACTGGTTTCGAATCTCCAAAAACAGATATAACAACATCCCTTCGCTTAAACATCTTAATAAGCCCGGAAAGCCTATTGAATTAGACAAGGATGAATTTGTCGGTGAGTTTTCTATTTTCGTTTTTGATCCTGAAAGCGGGGTGCTGGTGGTTCAGTCGAATTTTTATGGTTTAACGACGAAGCAAAGCGAACTCGCTTTAACAGAACTTAGACAAAGATACAAAGAAAGTATTGGCGAGGGGGAAAATGAAGTCGGAGTTGTTTCATTGAAGCCGATTCCTGATGAATCTGCATATCATCGCGCATTGCAAAACCAAATTATTCGACGTATTAATATTAAAGCAAGTGATGTTTCGTTGCTTAATGATGAACATATGTCAGCAGAAGTTATGCATAAAGCTGTGGATGCAGCTGGAGAAATTGGCGGAATTTCTTTTGATTTAACAGTTTCAATGAGTAGAACACCTAGAGCTAGATCTTTAGAAAAAGATCAGGTGACTCAGGTCATTGAAGATATTAAATATCTTGCAAAACAAGGAAAAGATGTGTCGATGCAAATTGCTTCTAAAGAAGATGAACACCACGCCATAGAGACAATAGATCTGCTTTCTCCGCGCTTAAAGTCAAGCATGACCATTGAGTTTCCTAATCGAGAAACGCCAGGAGCCGAGTTCATTTATAACAATTTCGTTGAACAAAATTTTGATTTGCCTCAAGATAATCTAGATAAAAACAGCAAAAATAAAGGATTCAGACAAAGAGCTGCTCGAGCTATTCCCAAACCAGATAATCTCTGAAGAGGTGATCCTAAATGTTGAAAACTTTGAACTTAAAAAAGTTTATTTCAAAAGTGCAAGAGGTTTTTAAATTTGGTGATCTCACAGACAAGGTTAATATTTTACGGTGGTTGATAGCAGTGGTTGTTTCAGCCTTCTTCAGCACTTTTTACTATTATGGAAAATTAAAAAGTATTCGGGCTGGATCTAGTGATATGATTGCTATTTCATCAATAATATTGGCAACAGCGGGAATCTTTATTGGACTACTGATTGGAGAACGACATTCTTCAGAATTTTTTAAAGAAGCCGATAAAGTTTCAAAAGCTCAAGACTTTTTTGATTCGTTGATAAAAAAAATCAGGACGATATTTATAGAAGATATTATTTTTATAGTTATAACAGTATCCTTTGATTTCATTCCTTCATTAGAAATGAAATTAATAAACGCTCTTATCTTAGTTGCTTGGGCCTCAATATTCTTGGTTTCAATGTGGGATATTTATTACGTTGTTGATGTCATCAGCAAAATTATGCTTAAAAAGCACAAAAACACTGGAATTCGTGTAAAGACTTAAAATTAATATCTAAACTATAGAGTGAAAGTGCAAAAATGGCTCTGATTGCCGCTGCATCAGAGTGTATCCACAAAATCATATTCAAATCCTATCTATGCCACGCTGCCGAAGAGGTCCGCAAGACTCTTCGGCAGTTTTTGCATGAATTCACTCATGATCTGATTAATGACCGTAAGCGTACGATTGTAAGGTACATTTAAAACGGCTTCGATATCCTTTATGCTGTAAGGAATACCGAAGCCGTTTTTTTAAATCAGCTTTAACGCGAACAGTTGGCTTTAACCTTGGGCGACCATGGTAAATAATCTTGTAATGCCCCGGCATCACAAGGAACGGGAAGGTTGTGATAAGTATTCAAGATACTTGCGGCAATCAAGTCCGTTGGCCTCGACTGAACGCATGATACTCAAAATAATCCCGTTTGAGTGAGCACCTTTGAAACTCGTGGAAAACAGCCGGTTTTTACGGCCGATAACCAGTTCTTTGACGGCGTGTTCAACACGGTTATTTGAGATCTCCAGACGGCCATCCAACAAGACGTTTTCTAGGGCTTCGCGTTGACTGAGTGCATACTCAATCGCGCGGCCTAATTTGGATTGCGGTAAGGTATGGATGTTCTCACACCAAGTAAAGAACTTAGTCATTTCGGTCTTGAGTTGGCCTTGCCGCTTTTCATAACGTTGTTCTGGTGTGAGCAGCCGCCATTTGCGTTCCATCGTGAACATGCGCCCGCAATAATCAACCCCCGTTTTAGCAGCACTTTTCGTGGTGCTCTGTTTGCCCATGGCCTCAAAGAACTTGCGGCGAATGTGGGCCAGACAGCCAACCCGCGTGACTTGATCGAGTTTCTCGTACACTTGATAACCATCGGTTTGAAGATAATGCCTATAACCAGTTAAAAAGTGTTTCGGAACCTCAGTCGCACGAGAATCGGCGTGTTCATAAAGGACCATTGGCTTATCCTCACAGTGCCCAGATGCGAATACCCAGTAGTAGGTCTTCACCTTTTCACTTTCTAAGACGCGATAGCTGGTTTCATCAGCGTGAACGATTGTCTGTTTGAGCAGTTCTTGATGCATTAGTTCATAAAGATCGGCCAAACCATAATCGCATGCCAAGATATGCCAGTTGGTTATTTGTTGACGCGTTAGGGGAAGACCAACCTCTTCCCAATCCTTCTCTTGGCGATAGACGGGGACCTTTTTACGAAACTTTTCGATCATCGTCTGAGTAAGGACGCTGGGTGAGGCAAAACTATTGGTAATGAACGGCTGTGGTAAGGGGGTTTTTTTGATGACGCTATGATCTAGTTGGTCTGAACATTGGCGACATTCATAGGCGTGTTGATAATGCACGTGGACTTCAACATGTGCCGGAATACGAACTGGTTCACGACTGGTAACAGTGACACCTATCTCACGCATTTCGGCGGTACAATTTGGACACTGACGCTCGGCGTCAGTTAATTCATGATGCACAGACACTTCAGGAAAATTCGCCAGTTGTGCTGCCTTCCTGCCTTTTCTTTTTTTCCGCTCAGCTGGCTTCTTGCCAGCTGCTTCTGGTTCCGTCGGCTCTGGTGCGGAGAAAGCTTTATTCTTCTCAAAAAGATCCAGCTGACCATCGGTCAGACTTTCACGCTTCGCACCGTAAAGGCGACGCATCAGAAATGCCACTTGTTCACGAAGCAGTTCATTTTCTTGTTTGAGGTAGTTGAATTAGGCTTGCGTAACTGCTGCTTCAGCAGGCATTTTGGATCCTCCGTTAAAATTGTTGAAATGAGTATATCAAGCGGCCATACGAAAAGGAAGCCTTTTCTTTGATTTCTAGAAAAGGCTTCCTTTTCGCAGTATCAGTACACATGCCCGGGCGTTATGGCTTGAATGGTGCGTCGTTCTTCAATGGCTAAACCACTGACCAAGCGTGACATTTGGCGATAATTTAGGCGGCGAATTTCACTGCGATCGCGCGGCCATTGCATATAGCAGTTTTCAAAGCGTTTATACAGAAGTGAAAGCCACTTTTGGTCCAGTACAGCGCCTTGAACCTATCTTTACGGGTGCCACAGAAGATGAACAGGGCATTATCGAAAACATCCATCTGGTATTCCTCTGTCACTAAGGCCGCCAAACCATCAATGCCTTTGCGCAAGTCGGTGCGGCCACAAATGATGTAAATGTTAGCCTTGGACAGATCTGGAATCATGCTTCATCAGCTCCTGTAAAATAATGCGCGCCATTACTTTGTCGGCACCATTGTAGAAAAGTACCTCGGCGTCATCCAGTTTTACTTTAGCTCCTAGTTTAGGTTTGACGACAGCAGAAGCACTATCGCGGTTAATCATCCTAACGGGAACCATGTCGTTAGTTTGAGAAATAAAAAATCCTCCAATCTGCTTGATAGAACAAGTATAGAAGGAGGATCTCAATGTTTGTAGGTACTGTACTATTAGACGCTTACGACAAAGTTACACCGAGCATAAAAAAGACCAACGCCCTCAGTTAGCATTGGTCCAAAGTTAGTGCACTTATAGTTCAATCCAAGTTATAAACTTTTAGAGAATTTCAAGGGCGCAGGTGGTTTTTGAGGTTTTCTTAAGAACTTTTAACCTTAATTCATTACTTAGCAAATAAATCACCATGGCACTTCCAAAATGTCGCTCTTTGTATTAGGATACCTTTTAACAAATTAATTTTCAGGAGATGAGCGGTTGAAATTATTTTTTTGGATTTTTATTCTCGGTATTGTGGTGGCCTTTCTTCTAGCTCTTTTTGTCTGGTATACAGATAGGAAAAATAAGCGCAGCATAAACATACATGAATATTTATTATTTTTTATTTACTGCTTATCTGTAACTTGGTTAACAATTATGCTTGCTGTAGATGTTAATGCGTATATTGCTATACAAAACTGTAACGATCCTATGACTATACAAACATTTTTCACGAGTATAATTGGGCAGCTAGTACTAATAACTTGGTCATTTAATAGCGCTTGTGCTCTTTTGAAAAAGAAAAGATAAAAAATCAGACTGATAATAGTAGCCCAGAAAGAAGCGAGACTGCTGAAAAATTCAATAACTAAAGAGTGAAAGTAAAAAAATGGCTCTGACTGCCGCTGCGTCAGGGTGTATCCACAAAATCATATTCAAATCCTATCTATGCCGCGCTGCCGAAGAGATCCGCAAGACTCTTCGGCAGTTTTTGCATGAATTCACTCATGATCTGATTAATGACCGCTTGAGCTTCATGATAAGTTGACGCTATACCAATCAATTGTGCCATGAGCCAACTTAAAGCTCGCGCAATGCCGATATCGGGTAAAGCTTTTCCAAAGTAGAAGAACAAGTCTCCCAGCGTGCGTTCGTCAGTTTCCTCACGCTGACACAAGGCGAGAAGATCATAACTCATCATGACCATTGCCTTAAGTGCGCAAAGACTGTCATAGCCACGTACTTGTGTCGCATCAAAGCGCAGATATTGTTTAGCAACCTTGAAGTAGCCTTCGATTTGCCAGCGTCTGCCGTACATCTGAATGATGCGTTCGGGGCGCAAATTAGTCTTTGTGGTTGCTAAAACCAAGAAGCGGCCCTTGGCACCTTTTTTAGTCACGAAGACTAGCTTCATGGCCATCGTCGTACCGCCCATGTCGTATTGCACAATGGGACTGTACAGATAATGTTGATGCGTTGGCCATTTACTCTGCTTTAACGTGGCATAGAGCCGCTTAACATCCATTTCTCGTCCACGATAACGAAAATACACTTTCTCCGTCTGCTTGATCATGCCGATGCCATTGATCCCGCGCTTAAGCAGTTCATGGAACATCTTGGGATAAGCAAACCAGCTATCAAATAAAGCATAATGTGCCTTGGCACCTGCTTTAATCGCCTGATCAACGAGTTCAAGTGGCCACTAGGTTCATTTTGCGATGGGCTTGCTGGCGACGTTTGGCCGCAAGTGAGCGACCATCACACGGCTTTTGCGGGCTAACTTGGTTCTTTTTCTTACTTGAGGCCATGAAGGCAAAGTTGAGCGGCAGGAGGGTATTGCCATCACTCCAACCCAAAGTCAAAGCCCGAAAGCCGGTATAGTACCGTTCATGGTCATGATCGAATACTTTGGAGAGTAATTCGGTCTTCTTGGAGAACTCGCGCTTAA
>NZ_JBVAYD010000053.1:0-5649 GCF_055413445.1 Lacticaseibacillus sp. 22
AACTCGTCCACGACTGAGAACCCGATGAGACTTAACTCTCGTAGGGTTCTTTTGCGTATTGCGTGAACAATTTCCACACCGCTCAACGTTGCACTAGCGGTTCGAATGCTTTGAAAGCTTGCTGAGCGGACACGATGACGTTTAATGAATCGGTGGTCCTGTTCAATCAAATTATTTCGATATTTGGAACATTGGTGGGCTGATTTGCTCAAATAGTCTTGCTTTATCAGGTGCTTCACTGCTTTCAGTGTTGCCCGATATTGATCAGTGACTAATCGATCAGGCCGACCATTGGTCGTCAAGAGACGCTTCAAAAAGTGATAGGATGCGGTATAATCGCGGTGTTTTCGTAGCTCAAAATCCATGGTCAAACCGTTACTGTCAATAGCGCGATACAAATAGGCCCAACGGCCTTTAACTCGAATATAGGTCTCATCGATTCGCCAACTTTTAGCGTGAGCTGTTTGATGCCGACGCCATAGAGCCTTAAAGATGGGGCCATAGTGATGAACCCAACGCATGACCGTGGTGTGATGAACAGTGATACCCCGATCCCGAAGCAATTCAACGATGTCACGATAGCTGAGACTGAATCTGAAATAGTAGCCAACGGCTACTAAGATGATGTCCTTTTGAAAGTGGCGTCCCTTAAAGTGATTCATGCGCGCAATCCCTCGTTTCTTGGCACCCAGTATACTAAAATCAAGTCAGCGAGGAAAATTTGCACCAGAACCGTGGCTTTAATCACACGGGAAAACAGGTGTAAACAGTTTGCCATTTCGGTATATCGTGAGGTAGCTGATACCATTTAGAGTCAATACGAAACTCTAAAAGGCCATCAAAGATGCCGAGTAAATTAACTTTTCAAGGACATAATTTCTTACGAAATGGTTCTAGATCAATGTGAATTAATTCAAACTGAGAACGGATGATGAGACAAAAATCATTCATTTTTTAATAGACTTGATCTAAAAGCTAAGTTATTTTCCAAGATATCAAACAACTTCTTAACCCAAGAATCTTCCACACATAGGACAATAATGAATCCAAATAGATTCAGCTTTTTCCTGCAAACCGGGATCAGTATAAACGTCCAGTACCGGATAATCACGCATTAAGTTCAGCTGCCAATGGGTATCATCTAAATTAAAAAGATCCGATTTAGTGTCTCCCCTTACTACATTATGGCAATACACACAACTGTTGTTATACATGCTTCCTTGCTTTTTGATTTTAAACTCCTCCATTTTGCATATTATAAGAAGATTACTTCTACTTGATATATAGATGCTTTCCTTGCGAGGGTAAGTCAGACAAGGAAGCATTTCTAACTTGAGATACTTAAGCTTGTCTCAATAGATGTAGATAGCGGCTCCCCAATCGGATATTAACAGCTCAACTAGTCAAACCAGATATATAAATGTGACACAAGCTGGAATATATATCATTATCTAGATAATTCAAATTAAGCTAATAAAATCAATAAAGAAAATTTTAAATAACATTATTTTATAAACCCCTTTAGGATTTTCCCGATTTGATATTCTACGTATGTTCGTTTAGTTGCGTCAGTTAAAATTACTAAACTGTCACCTTCATGAATCAAGGAATCACCGTGTGGAATCACTTCCTGTTCGCCACGCCGGATTCCGATTAGTAATGCTTCTTTAGGCCATGGCATATCGCGGACCATTTTGCCATTCAAGGGACTGCCGAAGAAAACCGGTATTTCCAGTCGGTCGGGTCGATGAAGCTGTTGAACTGTTTTCGGCATTGTCATTTGCTCGAGTAACGCTTCATAGATCGGCGCACCGCCAAGCAAATCAACCACGAGATAAGCAGTTAACGATAGGACCGCTAACGGCATCAAATGCGTCAAATTACCAACCATCTCCGTTACCAATAGAATCGCAGTAAACGGTGCTTTCCCAATGCCAGCAAAGTAACCGGCCATTGAAAAAATGATTAAGTTCATGATATAAACGTGCGGCAATAAGCCGAGTTGATTCATGAAGACGCCATAAATGGCACCAATCACGGCACCCAAAGAAAGAATCGGCAGAAAAATGACACCTGGTAATCCAGAACCATATGAAATCATTGAAAAAACGAAACGTACAACAAAAATTGCGATCAATACAAGCAAAGATGGCACATACTGGCCAAAACCGACAATCAAACCATTGCCACCACCAAGTAAGTTTGGTGCAAAATAGCCAACCAGAATCACCAGCAGAAACGGTACAATGCCTTGTAATGGCCGCGGTAAATGTGTCAAGTTGCGATACCACCGCGGCATCACCAACAAGATTCGCTGGTATAAGTACCCAAACAAGCCCAAAAGAATGCCTAGCAAAATTAAATGCCAATAACTCGATACAGGTAAACTACGCGAATAGCTTAAATGCAGCACCGGAACAAGTCCGAAAACATTCAGTGAAACAAAATCCGATCCAATTGCCCCAGCCAATGCCGTTAACCAAACAAGCGGTGAGAAATTATGGTAAACCTCTTCTAAGACAAACAAGGTCCCAGCAATGGGTGCATTAAATGCTGCCGCCAAGCCAGCAGCAGAACCGGATGCAATTAACAATCTCCGATCAGTTCCTGATAGCTTGAATCTAGCAGCTAAACCTTGCCCGACTGAAGCGCCTAACTGAATCGACGGTCCTTCCCGTCCGAGAAACAACCCAGGCCCCAGCGCCAGAACACCGCCGACAAATTTTCGCCAGAGGATCGACCACCAGTGCATCTCCAATTCACCAGCCAACTGGCCTTCAACTTGCGGAATCCCAGAGCCAGAAATATAGGGCTCTTTCTTGAGAAGCCACGCCACGATCAACGCCAAACCAAGATTGACACCGATCAACAACGCCCATTGCCACCAGACAAACGGTGCTATTCGCAAGTGCCCATATACCAGCCGACTATAGCGCAGCCCTACCTCAATACAATAGCGAAACGCGCTGACAACAGTGCCGCTCATTAAACCAACAAGTAGTCCGAGTAGCACAGATCGTAGGCGAGTAAGGTTAAATTTTTCTTTTACAAACTGTGTCAGATATCTCATCTCCCAGTATACCTTCTACTTAATATAGAACTGAGATTGTAAAATCTAAGTTACTAAACATAAGATGTTCCAAACTCCGGTCTTTTTTAGAAACTGTCTAGTATCCCTTAAGATGGTTTTAAATAAGCAAATTAGTTGGATACCATTATTACACTCCTATATTTAGGATCAAAAATTCCTAAAACATTAAGAAAACATATTTGTTTCCAACGAAAGAAGTAGTAAGCCCTACCTAGATTGCATAATTAAAGTTACCACCCAGAAAATGTGAAAAAAGACCTGTCCGTTCTTGCTAAAATGGTGTTTGCATAACATACCATCTAGAGAGAAGGACAGGTCCCATGGCCATTATAACCTTAATTGAACGATCTCAGATAGAACTGATGCAACACCACACGATTCAATACATCGCCGCGACCTTAGGCCGCTCTCGTATTTCTATTAGGCATGAGCTTCACCGTTGCCCTGAAGGTGATTACTGCGCCATTATAGCTCAGGATCATGCCGATACTTGTCGGCATCGTTGTGGTCGGCACTCGATTTTAACGCCTAAGTTGAAGCGGATGGTAACTGAGAAGCTAAACCTAGGTTGGTCCCCTGAAATGGTCGGTTATGCCGTTCACTGTGCGCCACACACGATTTACCACTGGATTTATCAAAGACAAGTCGATTTTCAGCCAAGCCAACTCTTTGATCACGGTAAACGTCATAAAAGAAGACAAGACCTTCGGTCGCGCTATAACCAAGCAGTAGGCACCTCAATTGAGATTCGCAGTGAGTCAGCTAATCGGCGAACCGAAAAAGGACATTTAGAGATGGATACAGTTCGCGGTGGTCGCGGGTCAAAGGCTGCTGTTTTGACCATTGTCGATCGGGTGACACGTTTAATGGCGACAACTAAGCTTGAAAACTTATCACAAAATGCTGTTCTTAAGGGATTTGCAAGACTGATGGTGGACTTTCCGGGTCCGGTTCGATCAGTGACGGTTGATCACGGTAAAGAGTTTTCCTGCGATCAGGCGCTTACAAAGCGCTATCGGATACCGGTTTACTTTTGCCACGCCTATCACCCGAATGAACGGGGCACAAATGAACGGTTCAATCGAGAACTTCGCTACTATTTCCCGAAGGGAACACAGTTTGATCAGGTTTCAGAGACCGATATTCAACAAGCCACAGCGCTTATCAATAACAAACCTAGAAAATGTCTCCGTTGGCAAACCCCAGTTCAAGCAGTGAGCAAGCCTCTTTCTAGGTGGTAACTTTATTATTGCAATCTAGGTAATTTTCATGATGTTAATCCTCCTCGGGTGCAGCGACAGCTTTTGCGCGCATCTTGCTTAACTTTGCCGGATTGAGCGTTAGTGCTGCAATGAAGGCAACCCCAGCTGTAAAGACTAAGAACAAAAATGCTGTAGCGTACGAGCCTCCGGAAATTTGAACCAAAATACCGATGATGATGGGGGCAAGAAAACCGGATAGTTGGCCGCCGAAGTTAACGATGCCAACACTGGAGCCATAAGCTTTTTTACTGACAAGTTCCGCAAATAGTGCAAAAGTACCAGCAAAAGCAATGGATTTGCAGAAATAGGTTAAGATTTCAAAGATGATGACTGCCGGCAATGCAGTAGATTTGTACATCCCGAACATCAATCCTGTTGCCAGCAAGCTTGCAACGCCAATAAACAATTTCTCTTTACCTTTGAAAAACCGGGCCATGATGTATCCCGAAATCAATGAGCCGGCACCTGCAGCTAGGGACGGTAGGGGTACGAGCCAAGAAATACCGGCTAAATTAATATGACGTGCTGCTAATAAGTAAGTCGGCATCCAGGAATCAAGCCCCTTTGTGACAGAGCTGAGGCCAAAGACGATCAGGAAGAATTGCCATAATACACCATTGGTTAAAACGGTTTTCCATGGGACGCGTTTTTGTGTCGCGTGGCCTGATGCTTTTAACCTCGCTTGCTTTCTTGGACGCAGAATGATGGCATAAACAACGATGAAGACGATACCGAGTAAGCCCATTAGGTGGAAAGCAGTACGCCAGCCAGCATATGCAATGACCGGGGCGATCACAACAGGCGCAATCGCTGCACCAACATAATTCGATGAAATTGTGGCTGAAGTGGCAGAGGCTCTTTTGTTGTAGGGCATGGTTTCGCTAATCTGTTTAAGACTGGCAGAAGGATAGGTACCTTCGCCTATGCCAAAAAGTATCCGAATGATAATCAGGGAAGCTAATGACCATGCAAAGCCAGTTAGGATGGTGAAGAGGGACCACATGGTGATTGCAACGATAATGGTGCGATAAGTGCCGAATTTATCAGTCAACCAACCTCCTGGAATCTGCATGAATGCATATGAGAAGAAGAAGGCACTAGCGACAACGCCGAGGGTTGCTGTACTTAAGTGAAGATCTTGACCAATGTAAGATAGCGCAATACTGATAGCGGAACGGTCGATGAAACAAATAATATAGCCGATATAGACCATGATGAAGGTAATGGTTCCACGATGCGTCTTTACTGCTGATTGCGTATATTCCATTCAGTTTCCTCTTTTCTCGTAAGTGGTAA
>NZ_JBVAYD010000054.1:0-3899 GCF_055413445.1 Lacticaseibacillus sp. 22
AAGAAATAGATTAGTTAAAGATTACTGGTTAACGGACGGTTTGTCAACCGGAATGAAACTGATTTTTTAAAAGGACGAATTTACCATTTAGGTCCACTACAATTAGCTGCCATCACGTTACCGGCAAGTCACTAACTCACTTTTTCAGAGGAAAATGGACGCATTTTGGCAATGGAATACGCTACAATGAAGACAATCAAGAAAGGGGCTTTAATGATGAACTATACCATCTCGGCCAACAATACGTTTCCGGTTGTGCAGATTGCGCTACAACAAGATGAAACGATCCAGATCGAATCTGGCTCCATGATCTATCACAATGGTTTGGTTGAACTAAGCGGCCACATGAATAGCAATGGCAAACGCGGACTCGGCGGCCTAATGAGTGCGATTGGACGCTCCATGACCAGTGGCGAGAGCTTTTTTATCACAACGGCAACTGGTAAGGCGGCTAATGCCGAATTGGCGATTGCGCCTGGCAACCCCGGCGTTATCAAAGAATTGACGCTCGATGCCAATCATCAATATCGCCTGAATACCGGTGCGTTTTTGGCAATGGACACGTCCGTTAGTTATCACATGGTCAGCCAAAAAGTCGGCGGTGCCTTATTTGGAGGGACTGGCGGATTCTTCATCATGGAAACGGATGGCACCGGTACGATGCTGGTTTCGGCTTATGGCGACATCATTCCGATCGAACTTGATGGCAGCCATGAATATGTCGTGGATAACAGTCATGTTGTCGCCTGGGACAGCCAGCTAGATTACAGCATCCAGCCGGCTAGTGGTGTCATCGGTTTTACTACCGGTGAAGGTTTAGTCAATCGGTTCACTGGTTCCGGGACCGTCTATATTCAAACCCGGAACATCGAGGCACTGGCCAACCTGATTCAACCGTTCATCCCCAGCAATGATAACTAATCACTAAGGAGCTCTAAACGATGCCAACTAAAATAGGCCTTCACTACAACAAAATTGGGGTTGGGAAAACCATCTACTTTTTACATGGCATGGGGTTAGACGGACACAGCATGGCAGCTTTTTATGAGCCACGTTTGACCAGCGAAGAGCGGCATTTTGCCCGCCTCTATCCGGATTTACCGGGAATGGGAATTTCACCGGCCACGTCAGCATTGCAATCCGCTGATGATGTGTTGGCACAGGTTCATGCTTTCATTCAGGCGACCGGCGAAGGGCCATGTTATCTTGTCGGCCATTCTTACGGTGGCTATCTAGCATTAGGCCTGCTTGCCCGATTTCCTACCGAGTTTTCCGGTGCTTTTTTAACCGCTCCGGTTGTACTCGCGGAGAAAACAGCACGTACGGTTGCGCCACTAAAGCATCTTATTAGTGCGCCAGTGACCAGTCAGTCACCGGAATTTACCGACTATCAACACATGAATGTTGTTATCAATCCTTCAACCTGGCGACAATATCAGAAACTTATCTTGCCAGGGCTTAAAACTTTTAACCGCGATTTCTGGGTTGCCATGAAGAACCGCCATGCTTATCGTCTGCCAATTGAATCACGCTTAAGCAGCCTGATTAAGTCACCAGTTACGCTTGTGTTAGGTGAAAATGACAATGAAGTTGGCTATCAGGATCAAGTGGTCTTTGCCCATAAAGGCGCACACATGACCACAACCGTAATCCCAAACGCCGGTCATAATTTGATGATCGATGCGCCTGAGGCTGTCATGACCGCGTTTCATCAGTTTCTACACAAATAGTGCCAAACCGCTACGCTTGATTAACCGTCGCTATTCTGCGGCGGTTTTTTGCGTCCTCTTTATATCCGAGCTGTTAACTGTTCAGGCGTTAGGTGGCGTGTGGTGCGAAAGATGCTGTAAACCGATTCCGGTGAGCGAACCGGCGTTTGATTGAGCCAGTAAACAATTAAATCCACAACCCCTTGACTGACAATCTCCTGAGCATAATCGCTGGGCACATCACGATCATCAGCAACTAACTCACTACCGCCTTGCCGCAACAACTCAACAACCAATTGCTTCACTTTCGCGGTTAGTTGCGTTTGATTTTCATTCAACAGTAAAACGGCCAGATCCCGTTGGCGATACAAATACTTGAACAACTGAAAGAAAGCATCGCGCTCGGGTAACGGGTTTGCTGCGTGTTTAGCTTGAAGCGGTTTGGGAAAATAGGCAAAAATGCTTTTCACATGTCCGATCATTTCATCTTCATAATGCGCCAATAAATCATACTTATCGAAATAGTGCAGATAAAAGGTGCCACGACTGATACCGGCCAACTTGGCTAATTGTTGCACGCTTAACTTGCTAAATCCTTCCTGATGCATCAGCGTCATAAACGCCTGCTGAATTTTCATTTCTGTTTCAAGCATTTTCGTACTACTAGCCATCGCGTCAACCTCCATGAACATACTGTTAATTACCATTCTCATTGAACAACAATTTTTACCCCGAAGCAATTGACAAATCGTGCCAAACTGTTCACCCATTTAAGCGGCGATCATCAGCGCTTTTTCCGCATGCTGCCGGTTAAAAGTGCGTTCAGAGACTGAACAGATGGCTCAGATTGTTTCTTGTCTGACCGCCTTAAGGCCACTATGATCGTGAATGAACAGAGTGTCAATTTGAAAGGCGGTCTTACCATGCTAAGAAGTGAATGGCATTATCTCATGAAACACAAAATGATGGTCGTTGTCCTGGTGGCAATTGCGCTCATCCCAGCCATCTATTGTTTTATCTATCTTTCGTCCATGTGGGATACCTATGGCAAGATGGATCAGTTACCGGTCGCCATCGTTGATCATGATCGGCCTGTTACTTACCACGGAAAAAAGATTGCGATTGGCCAGCAGTTAACCGCCAATTTGACCAAATCAACCGCGCTAGATTTTCATCATGTTTCTGCTTCCACTGCGACCAACCGGCTGCACCGGGGCACCTATTACATGGTGTTGACCATCCCGCGTAACTTTTCCAAAAAGGCAACCACCCTACTAACGACCACCCCAGAAACCATGCCGCTTTACTTTCGGTTCAATTCCGGTCAGAACTTCATTGTCTCTAAAATGACCACAGGCGCTGCGACTGCCATCAAATCAAAAGTGGCGAGTCAAGTTACCAAATTATATGCTGGCATTGTGCTAACGGCACTACATCAGGCCGATACCGGCATGACCAAGGCGGCTGCCGGCGGCCAAACGTTGACCACCGGCGCTCAACAACTCACAACCGGCACCGCACAACTTAGCACTGGCCTAAACCGCCTCGCAACCGGGCTTCAGCAAGCAACCAAAAGTCAGGGACAGACGAATCAAGCAGTGGCTTCCCTCAATACCGGCGTCACCCAATTAACAACTGCCGCCACCGCACTCGCAGCTGGCTCGCAACAGTTACAAAACGGCAGCCAAACCTTAGCCAACCAACTGACAATCGGCAGTCAGAAGTTGGCAAGTATCCAAACCGAAGCGACTAACGCTGCTGCTTTAGCCGCGCCTGTGCGTGAAGTCACGTCGGATGTCGCCAAAATCCCCAACAACGGAACCGGCATGGCGCCTTTTGCCATCGCTATCGGCCTCTATGTCGGCGGAATCGCGCTGGGCACCATGTACGAAGGCTTCCTGCCGCATCGTAAGCCACGTCATGCACTAAGTTGGTGGGCCAGCAAAGCTTCGGTGATTGGCACCGTTGGCTTATTACAGGCAGGATTGCTTGATATTTCCTTATTGGCTGGTAATCATTTGCACGTCAGCGATCATGGCCTATTCTTCATCGCCATTCTTCTCGGATCCTGGTTGTTCCTGTCCTTGATCTTCTGTCTCCGATTGCTCCTTGGCGGTTTCGGAACATGGCTGGTTTCAATCGTCTTAGTCCTCCAGCTAGCTGGCTCAGGTGGTTTATATCCCACTTATT
>NZ_JBVAYD010000055.1:0-3333 GCF_055413445.1 Lacticaseibacillus sp. 22
TTACATCGGCATCTCCCTTTTGCGTATTCCCATCCCTGCGATGGTCGGGCGGCCGTTTATTCACTTTGGCAATCCGCTCATGGTGCTCGCAATTTTATTTCTTGGTGGGCGGCTTGGCGGATTTGCGGCTGTGGTTGGCCTTGGTGGTTTTGATTTGCTTAATGGTTATGCTGCCACCTCATGGCTAACTGCCTTGGAAGCAATCGTCATGGCCATTGTTGTCAGTGCGTTGGTTAAGGCTTTCAAGCATCAGGACAAGCCGCAGTATATTATCACCATTGCCATTGTTGCCGGGCTAACCAAAATCGTCACTTCTTACTTAACCGGTATCGTCGAAGCACTCATGGTCGGAACCATCTTAAAAACCGCGGTTGTTGGCGCCTTTTTAAGTCTTCCCGCAACGGTCATCAATTCCATTGCCACAGCGATTATCGTTCCTATCCTGTACTTTATGCTTCGTCCACTATTCAAACGGTTTAATAGTTAAGCTCGTTTATGTTCTTTAATCAGCCTTTATTGTGGACTAGTCCAGAAGTCTAAGCGTTTATCTAACACTGCTGAATCTGAGCGGTGTTCTTTTTATACCCGAAAAATACGTTATAAATAAGTCGTTTGCCTATACAAGCATAATTTTTTCTGTCATAATCAGCGCAAGCATTGCCGTACCATTTTCGATCACATCATTGACTAACGCCGATGACATACATACATAACAACGCCCGACTAAAGGAGGCCATTATGATGGCAGAACCCATTGTTTCATTGAATCATATCGTAAAAAGTTTTGGCGCTAAACAGGTTCTCAAGGATCTCAGCTTCTCGATTACCCCCGGCAACATTGTCGGTTACATTGGTCCTAATGGCGCCGGCAAAAGTACCACCGTTAAAATGATGCTAGGCTTGCTGCAGCCTGATGCCGGTACGATTGAATTGTTCGGTCAACCACTCAAGCCTAATGCGACGGCCTACAAACGCCGCATTGGCTATGTCCCGGAAAGTGCCGATGTTTTCGATGCGCTCACTGCCCGTGAATATCTTAGCCTGATCGGGCAACTGTATGGTCTCAATGCTGCCGATGCCGAGCAAAAAGCATTTGCCTTAGCAGAACTGGTTAACTTGAAAGATGCATTCGATCGGCGAATTTCCTCTTATTCTAAAGGGATGCGTCAATTGGTGCTGATCATTGCCAGTCTATTGCATGATCCGGATATTCTTTTTTGGGATGAACCGCTTAATGGTCTGGATGCCAATACGGTGCTCGTCATCGAAGAAGTTTTACAAAACCTGCGCGACCGCGGCAAGACAATTTTTTATTCCAGCCATATTCTCGATGTTGTCCAAAAATTGTCCGATCGCATCATCTTGCTTAATGACGGGGTGGTGGTTGCAGATGGACCGTTTAAGACCCTTGCTAAAGAAGCGGATACCAACCTGCAACAGCTGTTTAACGATCTGACCGGTTTTGCCGAGCATGGTCAAAAAGCCCAGACCTTTGTGGATATTGTGACAGGCGGTGATTCTAATGAAACGGCTGAATAAAACGCAAGCCGAACCGGTCAACACAGCCGCCATGCCATTACCCAAAGTGTTTGCCTGGCTAAATCGCTTTGCCCCGGCGCTGGAAAAACGCGGTGTCCAATTTGATCAGTTGCGGCTCATTTTGGCCACCAAAAATTTACTGGCCGCTCGCGAACCAAGTGGCATGGGCAGTCTTTTCAGTCAGCGTAAGCGCGGTAAGGATGCCAGCCTGAGAACCGGTTTTCTCTGGAATCTGCTTTTCGGGGTCATTATTGGCCTGATGATGTTTCTACCGGCCTCGGCTTTGACATTGTTCACAATCTTTTTCTCCGTTCAACTGCTAACAAGTTTTCTGAACATCCTAACCACTTATTCGAGTTTAATTCTTGATCCGCGTGATCGAACCGTTTTTGCCTCACGCGGGGTCAATGATCGCACTTTGAGTTTTGCGCGCATCCTTAATGTTTGCTTCTATCTGGGCATCACCTTATTAGCAATGGGGATTCCCGGAATTGTCGTCACTGGTCTTCACTTTGGACCACTAGTAGCCGTGGGTGGGCTGTTGGCGCTAATACTAAGCGGTATCCTCAGTTTAGTGATCGCCTTATTTGTTTACTTACTGGTGTTACGCTATTTCGATGGCGAGCGATTACGCAACATGCTCAACTTAGTCCAGATTCTCTTGATGATCGGGATTTACGTCGGAGGCCAATTACCTAATTTACTACCGCGCGGAATGTCGTCAGTCAACCTGTCACTTGTTCCTGAATTCAGCTGGGTATACTTGCTAGCAGTGCCAGCATGGTTTGCCGGACTGCCGATGCTTTTTGCTGACCAAGTGAATTTATTAAGTATCGTATTAACCATTTTAAGTATCGTCGTTCCCGGCGTTCTCACACTCGTCTTCTTACATTATTCTGGCGCGTTCGAGTCCTATCTGGAAAAATTGAATCAAGGCGATTCACGTACCCGGAAACTTGGTTGGTGGTTCCGCGGCATTAGTACTTTAATGACCCGGCCCGGGGATGAGCGAACTTATTTCACACTAGGCTGGCGGGTGCTTGGTAGCGAACGTGATTACAAGTTACGCGTTTACCCGCAGCTGGCGTATGGCATTATTCTGCCGCTGATTTTTATCAGTACCGAGATTCGCGATATGCCGTTTGCAACTGCCCAGCACTATATTGCTTATGCCGGTATGGGCGTGATCGTGGCATTAGCTCCTGCGCTGGTTAACTTACGCTTCTCAAGTCAGCCAAAAGCGATGGCGGTTTTCCAATACGTTCCGTTCACAACCCACGGCTTATTACTACGCGGCGTGGTTAAAGCCATGTTCGCCCGACTCTTCCTGCCGCCACTGTTGCTAATCACCTTGGTCACAACCATCATGGGTGGTTGGTTATCCTTGTTGGCCGGCATTAGTGTGATCGTGTTGACTTATGGCTTCACGCTCATGATGGGCTGGCCACTGGTTGGCGGCCAATTTCCATTTGCCAGTGTCTATTCTGCCAACGCTAACTTTAGCGGTGGTGCGGTTGGGTGTGTCAGCATCGCCATTGGCCTGATTGCGGCAATGGCCGTCATTTTCATCGGCGGCTTTCTGGCCAGCTGGCTCTTCCCGCTATGCCTCATTATTTTAGGCGCTTCTATCGGGGCACTCCTCGGCCATTTCTATCGGACCAACTTACGCTATGAGCTCAGAATTAATACTGAAAATGACTAACGAACCTGCCTCGCAAATGCGCTTGACGTGTTTGCGAGGTTTTTTAATGGCTTGATTTAAAGGTTGGCTTATTCGAAAGTTTGATCAACAAG
>NZ_JBVAYD010000056.1:0-3003 GCF_055413445.1 Lacticaseibacillus sp. 22
TTTTGAAATAAAGCATTTTACCTTTGCAAATGGCAAGCAACGTTCAGTTATTCGGAACTCTAATTATTACTTCCGTGAAGCGATTACGTGGTCTGATGTAACTAGTGGACACTTCAGCATGAGGTATAGAGAGTCCGGCTCGATCTTCGATGTGGTAGGAATGTCACTCTTCTCATTAAAAAGAGACATTTTAGAAAAAATACTTGCGTTTTCCAATACTAAAGTGATGAACTTTATTATGTCTTTGCTAAATCCGACGATACATGCGAGCATTGGTTATGTCAGCTTAATGCCGATAATCTCTTCCCAAGATCCTAGAGTGAACAGTCTGTCAAAAGAAAGCGTTGACGTTACGAGAAATGATTGGGATACATTCGAGAACTCGTGGAACTTTTCAAAGTCTCCATTGGTCGAATATATCGCTGAGCATCAGAAATCACCTCCAGCAAAATTCTTGACCTTATTTGAGTTTTGTGGCAAATATGTGCCAATTCAGTTTAGGAGGTTGATTTTTCATGGTAAGTTATCAAAAACGAGGTAAGGTATGGCAATATGAAATTTCCTACAAAGATTTAGACGGAAAGTTCAAAAAACTTCGCAAGTCAGGGTTCCCGCGTAAGTCAGACGCTGAGCTTGCAGCCAGTCAGGTCAAATCGTTTTATCTTGATATAAAGCAATATCAGGCCGGAGCCATTACACTATCTGAATACTTTGACCGCTGGATTCATCTCTACAAAAAGAATTCCGTCACGGCAGTTACCTTTATCAAATATGAAAATACCCTGAGCCATATTAAGCAGCTGTTCGGAGGCATTCTCCTACGTGACCTCACACGTACCCTGTATCAGGAACGACTAAATATCTTCGCACAGAATCATGCTCCTAGGACAGTAGCAGCTTTCCATAAACAAATCCGTGCCGCGTTGTTAGATGCAGTGGACGAACGAATTATTCATTTAGATCCAACACGCAAGGCAATTATCTCAGGCCGTCCAATTTCGGCAACAAAGCGTGCACTAGATTATCAAGAATGGCGACAGCTCATTCAAGGACTGGACACTTCAAACACAGAACAAATGATCATCTATATAGCAGCAGTGACCGGCATGAGGTATGCCGAGGTCTTGGGATTAACCAAGTCAGATATTGATCTTACTAGTGGCGAAATTTCGATCAATAAAACTTGGGACTACAAGTATCATACGGGGTTTAAAAAAACAAAAAATACATCGTCAGTTAGATCAGTTGTACTAAACCCCGCGTCAATTATGAAACTGGCACATTTCTTGGAGCTACATAATCCAGAATCGTCCCAAACCCCGATCTTTGCTTCCAACGGTCATTCTCTAGTCAGCGCAGAGATAAACAAAGTACTGACTCAGAAGTTAAAATCACTCGGACTACCGCGGATTACTTTCCACGGACTGCGGCACACACACGCATCAATCCTTCTTTACCAAGGTGTTAGTGTCCTATCGGTATCGAAACGCTTGGGCCATAGTAACATTACAACGACACAAGCAACTTATTTGCATGTCATCAAGGAATTGGAAACACAAGATAACGAGAAAATCCTATCCATTTTGCAAGCAATTTAATTGGCACATTTCTTGGCACACAAATGGGCGATCAACACAGATCGCCCATTTGTGTGCTCATTTAAGTGGCGTAAAGATCTTTGTGTCCGCCTGTGCCTTTGCGTGATTTACCAAGACCCCATCATCTAAGTCAAGATCTATATGCAAATTCGCAACATGTTGCAACTTTTCATCATACTTAACTAGCTCGTCAAGTTGCTTGGTGATCGTTGTAATCTGCTTTTTGATAGCATTCTTTTGCCGAGTTTGCTGTTCATTCGCTTCGAAGCTCTTCAATTGATCAAGTCGACGCTCGTAAGCTTCTTGCAACGGGTGAAGATACTTTGTTCGAATCATCGCCATGGTATTCTTGTCATATCGATGAAGGTACATTAAGGCTTTAAAACCGCCGTTCCGGCCAGAATTAAGTTCCCAATAGATCGGCCGCTTCTGATACGTCGACAAATGATCTTTCTTAAAGAAATCGTCTCGAAGATAGGCGCGTATTATCTCTTCGGAACTGCTCCCTCGCTTGCCTAATGCGTCTGCAATGAACTGCACGTTTTCATCGAGATGTTCGGTTCCAAACGTGGCAGACAAGAATTCTTTGAAACGATTTACAACGTCTCGATTATCTCCAAAATAATCGTCATCAGTTAAGACAATTACGTCATCTTCATTCGGAAGAAAGGTCTTGTAGTTGCTATCATCCCAGTCACCACCTGCATAGGCCAGTCCAGGTGTATCAATCGAGTATCTACCAAAAACGCAACCAACAAAGTACGACATAAACGCTTTTATATCACGCGACAGATCGGCACGCCTGACAGACACATCTTTATCTTCTTCTTCAGGACTAAGTTCATCCTGTAACCCGTAAAGATCAATGAAGATTCGGTTTAATTCTTCTTCATTTGCCTTCAGTTGGTTAAAACGTTTATCAGCTTCTTCCTTCCACTGATTAAACGCAGCTTCAATTGTCCAATTTCGATGATGCTCAGCGATGTATTCAACAAATGGGAAATACCAAAAATCCCAAGAAACTTCTGAAACATTCCAGTCACTCTTAGAGATTTGTTCATTATCCCTCGTCAAATTACGAACTAGAAATTCTCTTTTGTTGGGAAGCACTGGTAACGCGGCAATTTGTCCAATCTCATAGTTCAGTGTTGGGGATAGAAAGGCCAATATATCCATTGCAGTATTTGAGTTTAAGAACCCTAACAATATCTCTAATTTATAAGGTTCATTCGAAAATAAGCTTGTCCCCGCAACATCAAACAATGAGCCGACAGGAACATGTCGAAAGGATATCTTTCCGCTAGATATTTTTGACCACGTAATCGCTTCACGGAAGTAATAATTTGTGTTTTGTGGCCGAGATCGCAGTTTACCTTTTGCATCTTTTAAGTTCCGTATTTCGAAG
>NZ_JBVAYD010000057.1:0-2873 GCF_055413445.1 Lacticaseibacillus sp. 22
AACGATGGAATCAGAAGAATCGTGTACGCCTTGAGCGCATTGCCCAACAATAAAATGACTAAATAGCCAATGGCGAGGGTGATCGCCAAATTAATCACATCCCCGGTTCCGGCAACACTCAAGCTGGTTTTGGTCAGATGATAATTACCGGCACCAATAATGGCAGCCAGTGCCAGCGAACTTGTTTGAATCGGCGTAAACTTCGCCAGCATTCCCACGCACACAGCCGATAACGCCGGTAACAAGGTCATCGCAGCGGTCGTCATATACGTGACAACGGCCAACTGTGGAAAGCTAGGTAAAAGCAACTTGACGAGCGCATTTAAGATCGCGCCAGGAACCAAGGCAACAATAATCCCCACTGATAAACCGTTTAAAATGTTCATCGTCACGGTTTTTACATCTTGTTTCATCGTCTTCCTCCGTTTAATTAACTTGGTGCGGTGAATGCCCACCGACTAAAATAGTTTTGACGTCATCCAATGAAATATCGATCATGTTTTTCACGGCTGCATCCGTATAAAAACCGATATGCGGAGAAATCTCAACGTTCGGCAAAGCCTTTAAAGTTTCAAGATTGGTATTGTCCACGCCGGATTGGCTGCGATCAACCCCAAAAATACCGGCTTCACCTTCAATTGTGTCCAAAGCAGCGCCGGCAATCTCACCACGTTGCAGCGCCTCAATC
Organism: Lacticaseibacillus sp. 22; assembly: GCF_055413445.1. NCBI lineage: Bacteria > Bacillati > Bacillota > Bacilli > Lactobacillales > Lactobacillaceae > Lacticaseibacillus > Lacticaseibacillus sp. 22. Next base: position 689 of record NZ_JBVAYD010000057.1, read on the forward strand.
AATGCGGTCGTATCGACAATCGGTCCGCGGGCTGCATTGATCAAGTAAGCCGTCTTTTTCATCTTTTTGAAGGTGGCGGCATCAAGCATATGGGTGGTGATGTCGTCCAGCGGTGTGTGCACGGTGACGATATCAGCCGTGGCCAGTAAGGTGTCAAGATCGACATAACGAACCGTATCCGCCAATTCAGGGCGCGTTACCGGATCAGCCACGATGACGGTAGATCCTAAGGCGCGAAAAATGCGAGCGACGGTACTGCCGATTTTGCCAGCGCCAATGATGCCAATCGTTAATTGATGAACTTCCTGCGCTTCCAGACCACCCCAGCTATAATCATCTTTGGCTTCGCGCGCCGTAGCCTCACCCAAATGGCGAATCAATCGCATGGCATGAGCCAAAACCAGTTCCGCAACCGATCGCGGCGAGTATGCGGGCACATTGGTCACGGCCAATCCATTGGCAGCCGCAGCATCGAGATTAACAATGTCATAGCCGGTAATCCGCAAAGTCAACTGCTTCATCCCGAATGACTTCAACTTCTGATAAACAAGCGGTTCTGGAATGGCGCCATGCTGTTGAATGACAACCCCATCGTAGCCCTTAGCCAGATCAACCGTATCAGCATTGAAGGCAACGGTATTGGTATCAACTTGAATATCATTGGCAGCAACCCAGTCATCAATCGCTGGTTGTTCGTCTGGTCGAACACTATACATTAAAATTTTCTTCATCATCATTCCCCTTTGAGCGCGTTATCGTCCAACTGCAAACCTGCCTACCTAATGCGTTGCCATAAACTGCTTAATGCGCTCAGCCGCCAGTTTCAAATCCGCCATCGAGGCCGCATACGAAATCCGCACATAACCTTCACCGCCTGGGCCAAAACTGGCACCGGGAATCACGGCAACCTTTGCTTCACGTGCCAACGCATAAACAAACTTCCAGCTGTCATGGAACCGGTCTGGCAACTTAGCAAAAATATAAAATGCGCCATCCGGATGAGGAACTTCCAAGCCGGCTTCCGGTAAGGCCTTCATCAGAAAATCGCGCCGTTTTCGATAAGCTTGCTTCATCGGCTGACTATCTTCCATGCCATTCTTCAACGCCTCTTCAGCCGCGCGCTGGGCATTGGTCGTGACGCTGGTAATCGTAAACTCGCTAACCTTGCCGATTTGTTGAATAATCGCAGCCGGCCCTGCCGTGATCCCAACGCGCCAGCCGGTCATTGCGTGGGATTTTGAGACCCCGTTAAGGACGATCGCTTGATCAGGGAGTATCTCGCCCATCGAAACATGCATCCCACTGTAGGTCAACTCTGAATAAATCTCATCGCTTAAGACAAAAATTTCATACTGCTTGATGACATCCGCTAATGCGCTCAGATCCGCGCGATTATACGTCACCCCAGTTGGATTAGTCGGGTAGTTAAGAATCACCGCTTTAACCGTGTCCCGATTGGCTTCAATCGCCTGTTGCAATTTTTCCGGCTTAAGAATGAACCCATCCGCCGAAGTGTCGATAAATATTGGTTTTGCTCCGTTTAATAACACGATTGGGATGTATAAAGGAAAAATCGGAGTTGGGATAATCACGGTATCGCCTTTGTTCAACATAGCCGTTAAACTCGAATAAATACCGCCAGTAGCCCCAGCTGTGATTAAAATCTGTGTCTCCGGATCATAGGAGGTTTTATACTTTGTTGCCAGATAATGGCTCGCCGCAGCTCGTAATCCCGGCAAGCCTTTGCTCTGGGTATAATGGCTCTCATCATTTTCGATTGATTGGATGCCTGCTGCCTTGACATGCTCTGGCGTCGGAAAATCCGGTTCACCTAATGTCAGCTTAACAATGCCTTCAATACCGCTGATTTCTGCATTGAATTGTAAAATGTCGCTCGGTTTGAGTTGCCGAACCTCGTGATTCATACGATCGACTAATGCCATGAAAATCCCTCCATCTTTTTACATCCAGTAAGTTGAAACTAAAATAAAAGCCCCGCAGTCATCGATTGACCGCGGGGCACGAAATGGGAATGATTCTCCTGATTCCAGCCACACAGTCAATTGCTTGATCTGTGTGACCGCTCACTCAAAGGTAACTGGTCTCACAGATCGCGTCTGAAAAACCAGAAATAAAATGATTGGCTACCTTGAGTCAGCTTTGTCATCATGATGAGAACCTCCTA
>NZ_JBVAYD010000058.1:0-2182 GCF_055413445.1 Lacticaseibacillus sp. 22
CATCAAAATACTAAACAGGAAAAGATTCAAACCGGCGTGCCAATCAGGCTCAAAGTTTACGGAATCAAATAAGACAACAAAAGAACCTTTATCCTTTACGGAACGAATAGATAAAGGTTCTTCTTTCAAGAAAGATGAAAGGGTGTAGTACCTTGGAAAATTTGATGAGGATTTCCCATTATTTGTACTCGTTTACCCCCTGTAGCAACTTGCTTAGGGAAATAGTTCGTCCCGTACAATAAATCTACCCCATTCTGCTTGTTTTTGGTGAAAGTTTATTTAAACGTCGCGAATTCGGCAATAATCGTTAAAGTTTCGCCTGAAATGACGTTTAATGGCCATTTCACGACGTTTATCTGTCAGCTATTGACAAATGCTGATAACCATTCGTATCATTTGGCAGGCGTATTTGATGCCGAGCGTGGGCGCTGATAGATGCCTGCAGTTGTTGCGGTGAAGCATCTGCCGGTACCCTCCAAATACGAACCAAGCCCATCAATCGATTGGAAGATTGACGTTCGCTAGATAGCCGAATCCATACATGATGCTAACTGAAAGCAGAGCAGAACAAGTGAGGCAAGTACCAAACTGAGACGTTGCCAAACATGAGAGGTTGGGAAAAGCTGCAGAATGAGGATCAGTATGATGACTGTCATTCTTGTTTCGAAGAGTGTAAATATAATTATTATGATAATTTTGAATATTTTTCAGGAACTAATCGTTTGTGATAGAGGTTGAATGTGTATAAGAAGATTCGGCAATTATAATAGACTGTCAGTTGCAATGATAGCTCTTGTTTGCTATCAATTGCCAATGTAAAAATACAGCGATAATCCCTGTAACGACAAGAATAGAAAAATCTTCAGAGGCCATATCTTGATACCGACTCTTTTTTTAACTATTTTGAATGGTAGATTTATCTAATGACTGAATAGTTTTTTGAAATTAATGAAATAGACAAAGGAGCGCTAGTTTGTGAAATATCAAGAAAGTTCCCTTATCAGAAGAAGCTTTTATATGCTCGTATTATATTTGTTGAGTCCATCACCCCTACTTTTTTTGCTGATCATGCCTTACACAAATAATGTAGTATCATCGCTTTCGCTGGCATTTGCGTGTGTTACGTCGAGTGTCGTAGTAATATATATAGCGTATAAATTGTTTCATAAATACACCAATCAAAAAATCATTCAGCGGGTTAAACTGAGAGATATTTTTTACGTGATTGGTGGCTATCTGACCATTTTAATTAGCAATGAAATCCTGACAACCTTGAATTATACGATTTATCAGCGGGTACAAACGTCAAATAATCAGGTCATTGAATCATCTCTGTTAAATCACAATCAACTTATGGTTATTCTTCTTGCTATTAACGTGATTGTATTGGGTCCAATCACGGAAGAATTGGTTTTCCGAGGAATCTTAATGCATTTATTCTTTAAGCAAAATCAGTTATTTTTTAAAGTGCTATTGAGTGCTCTCATATTTGCTTCTGCCCATGGTGGCGATACGATTATTGGATTCTTGATGTACGTTGTTAATGGAGCAGTGTTTGCAGTTGTCTACTTTAAGACTGGGAAAATACAAGACACGATCGCCCTTCATTTTGTTAACAATATTGTTGCGGTATCGACAATATTATTTCTGTAATTGGTAACTAGCTATTTTTAAATATATGAGGTTCAAATGGTACTCAAGCCAATACATACCAATACTTTAAAAGCGATTCATATGTCTAGGGATCTTAAATTTAAGGTTCTTAAAAATTCTTGAAATTCAACATTTTATTGACATTCAAATTTTATAAGAGTAAATTACACAATGTAAAATTTAGCTATACCTAAAATTTTGGGGGACAATTTTTATGCAACAGTTGGCAACTAACCGGTCGGAATAGAAACTTACGGAAAAGGATCTCATGATGGTATCTGGGGTTTAATGCAGGGAATTACCGGAATCGTCCCTAAAGGCTCTAAGTTCTGAGGATGGCCTTGTAGTCACCTTGTTGATGACGAGGCCATTTTCATATGTAGGTGAATAAATGAAAAAAGAACCATTAGCATCCAAGATCTTTGTTGTCGGGGTCGTCAGCTTCGGCTGGGCATTCATAGCACAGATAGTTCCAACTCTCATGGGTATGTTTGGTACTGATACCAACCTTTTGATTAAAGACCCTAAA
>NZ_JBVAYD010000059.1:0-2164 GCF_055413445.1 Lacticaseibacillus sp. 22
CTCACATATACGAGGGAGTTGTTAAAATGCAAACCATTGGATCTTTATTAAAAGCCGAGCGCCTCAAATTGCGACTAACGCAAAAACAGATGGCAGCAGGTGTCATTTCAACCTCTTTTTACTCTAAAGTAGAAAATGACATTAACGATATTAATGCTAAAGATCTAATTAGTATCCTAGAACTAAATAAAATATCCGTTCCTAAATTTATGTCACAAGTATCGATCCAACAAAAAAAATCTGAGTCAATGGCATCAATCGAACAGAGGCTGTATTCGGCCTTTTTTTCAAATGATCTTAAGACAGTTCAAAAGATTAATGATGGCTTATCGCAGAATCCAATGGTGCAAGATAGGCAGCACAACACTGAGATTCTGGGAAAAATTATTCAAGCCATTTTAACAGATAGTCTCAAAGATCTGGATGAGACAACTAAAACGAGTAGTCGCGATATACTATTTAGTCAAGATAATTGGAACGCAAGAACGCTTGCTTTATTCGCCAATACAATCGATCTATATGAATTCGATGAGCTTAGTTTTCTAATCAACGCTCTTCTTCATAAATACAATAGGCAAAATTTGCTTAATGACGAGTTGCTAAGCACATTATCAACTATATTTATAAACTACATTGACACTTGTTACAGAAAAAACGAAATTTCAATGATGAATAGGCCCTTAAGTTATCTAAATCATTTGCCGCTCACCCCAGTCTTCTTTTTCTATAGACTATTGGGCAAATACTATGAGGCCTTAACTTCCAAATCTAAAGAAGCATCTAAGAACGCTGAGATCAACGAAATAAGGTCAGTGTTGAAACTAATGAAATTGGACAAACTTGCAGGTAAACTACCAATCTAAAGAATGCTTAAGGTCCTTATCTGTTCATCAATAGTGTTGAAAAAACTATAATCATTGAAGACGGCTTCCCTGTGAGAAGTCGTCTTTGATATGTTATGCCACGACTTGACAATACCTTTGCTGCGGGAAAAAGAGCCTCTGAAGTCAACCCATCATCGTTTTAAGAACTTGACTACTCGCCAGTTAATACCGCAAAAAGAACCATTGTAGACGAATTTTCTTATTGTAAAATTCCGATTCAAATCTGCAATTCTGAAAAAAATGCTAGCCATCACGGATATCATTGGTTACACGAGGAGGGGATGAAGATGTTACGAGTCCTGCTTCAATTCAAAGTAAAGTTTATCCTGATGGCACATGGGTAACATTTTCAATGGCATTTACTGAATTTCCGCCAGTTGTTTATGTGGGTGATTTGCACATTGGCGATATCCCCTACATGACGTATGGGGCAAACCGCACTGGTTATCATCAAGTTGATGGTGGATACGTTGCAGCTTATAGGGGTCAAATCTATAGCTGGTAATATTCCCCGGACACATTCAACAGAATGTGTCCTTTCATGTCTTATCGGAAAGTGGTATAAATTATGCTAAAGTTCTTTGTAAAGGCAGCATTAGCAAGCCGTATCTGGGTATTATGTATCATTGTACCTATACTACTTTTTTTAATCTCAGTTTTCAGCTTTTCGGACGCACAATCAACCTTCTTTTTGCGTGAAAATAATGTAATATCACATAATATTACAGTAATCAAAGAAACGCAAACTACTCTACTCGACTCACAAGGGAATGTTCTACCAGAAAATAGAAGACATTTTGATGATCTTGGTGAACTGATAGATGAACTTCAGTTACAAAAACAGAGTCTGCAATCATTCGATGCCGACGAATATTTACAAAAGACTAAAGTCATCTTCGAGTCCGGAAGTAAATATCTAAAGAAATATAGTTTCTGGCCTTTGGGAGAGTCACAAAAAGCACTTAAAAATAATTATTATAAAGTGGCAACGCTGATAAAACAGGGTCTCCCATATGAAGATGAAAAATTTAGCTTGTTGTATCCCTTAGGAGCAGTTTCTTTTCTGAAAAATTTCGAGACTTTTCCTTTTTTAGTACTAATAAATGTCCTTACTCTCCTTCAAATCGTCATAGTTGAATTTGGAAGTTCGAGAGCGTTCATGATTCTTAATGATAAAAAGCAGATTTCTCTGCCACTCATTTCGTTTGCATCCTCGCTTTTATTGCCGATAATAATTGCCATATTAGTTGTCAGTTTATCTATACTTTATTTAAAACTAT